>JBNKOQ010000030.1:0-16244 GCA_050294735.1 Roseibium sp.
CCGACCAATGTCCATGCGTTGCTTGAATTCGAGAACGGGGCAACCATTACTCTGTCGGCGAGCTGGGATGTGTGGGCGCACCGTCACAAGAATATGGAGCTTTATGGCACTGAAGGCTCACTCTATGTGCCGGATCCCAACTTCTTCGGCGGTGATGTGATCATGACCGGGAAGGACGGAACCGAAGAGGTACTGGCCGACGAGGGGCATCCGTTCGGAATTCCGAACCAGAAGCACGGAGACGGTATGATGGCCAACTACCGGGCTGCCGGGCTTGCCGACATGGCGCTGGCTATCCTGGAAGGGCGGGACTACCGTTGTTCGCTCGACAGGGCATTACATGCTGTCGACATAATGAGTTCAATTTTGAAGTCGGGGGAAACCGGAGAGTTCGTCGAGATCTCGACCCCGTGCGCACGCCCGGCAGCTTTGGGCAAGGCGGAAGCCGAGGCCATGTTGCGCTAATCCGCAAATCGCAAGAGGAACGGCAGCGCTCGTTGCTGCCGTTTCCATATCTGCTAAATGGAAAAACGTTCCTGTCAGGACGCTTACTTCAAGGTGCTTTCAGCGGGACCGGTATAGCGAATTCCGATGCGGTCCTCTTGCCGCCAGACAACTTCCGCAGGCCTGCGGGTACACTCATTGTCCACGTAGAGAAGGAAGGTGTTTGGGACAGAGTACGAATTCGGGAGAACCAGCAGTGCGCCTGTCTCGTTTGCGTTTCTGATCGTGCAGTTGAACACCTGCGAGAGACCAGCAAACACAATGCGTCCTGCTTTGAGGGTTCGCTTGCGGCTGGTCGTCCGCCGGTCGTCGATTTCTGCTTGCTCTGACATCGTTTTTACCCGGAAAATGCAGCCGTCCGATAACGCGGAGCTGGGCCACCTAAGTCTTTCAGAAATCTCGTCAAGGTCCATTTTATCCTGCGCCGGGAATCTAAACAAAGGGTTGTGCCGATTGTAGAGACGAGGGGGGTATCTGGGAAAAATTTCATTTAAATTGTAACGGCGCCGACCAGTTTCTGCGGTTCTTATTGTCAATAACACCAGTGGTGCCCGGCGCAAGGTCACCTGCATTGAGTTTTCCGGAGCGGCGAATATCCGTGTTGCTCACTGTTTGGAAAAATTCCTAAAGTGGAGCAGGCAGGGAGAAAGACAGATGGGTGAACTGGTCGCAGGCCTGATTGTATTTTTGGGCATACATACGCTCCCCATGGTCCCTGGCTGCAGGGATGGTTTGGTTCAGCGTTTCGGAGCTCTGCCTTACCGGGGGCTGTTCTCGCTTGTTGCCGCGGTGGGGCTGTATCTTGTCGTCGCGGGATACGCAGTCACCCGTCATGCGGATCTGCCGGTCCTTTACGATCCTCCGGGCTGGACCCGCCATCTTGTTATGCTGCTCATGGTTCCCGTCTTCATTTTGCTGATTTCGGCCTATGTGCAAGGGCGCATCAGGAAGACTTTCAAGCACCCCATGCTTTTGGCCGTAAAGCTTTGGGCATTTTCACATCTTCTTGTGCGCGGGGATCTGGCTTCCGTCGTTCTGTTCGGCAGCTTTCTGGCCTGGGCGGTGCTCGACCGCATTTCACTAAAGCGCCGCGTTTCCGGAGATCCTTTCGAGAGGAACGAAAGTGATGAAAAACGCCCGCAGCTCGAAAAATTGGTAATATTGGCGGGGCTTTTGGCTTATGGGTTATTCGTCTGGAAAGGCCATGAGCTTGTCATTGGCTATCCCTTGACGTAAGCACGGGCAACCATGGGGTATGCGGGGAGGGACTAATTGCGGTTTCTGCCTCACTTGCGCCATCAAACCGTTGAAAAGAACCCCATACCGGCGTTTGCCTCGTTAGGGGCTAAACGATATTGTGGCGCGCCTGCCGCCCCCTGACAGCGCAATGCTGCAGGGTGGATGTCAGGGCAACACACTTGAATGCAGGAACGAGACACGCATGTCCGATATTTTTCGTGAGGTCGATGAAGATATCCGCCAGGAGAAGTACCGTCGGCTTTGGGATCGCCTAGGCCCTTGGGTTATCGCGGTTGCTGTCTTGATCGTTGTGGGAACAGGCGGATACCGTGGCTGGAGCTACTGGCAGGAAACCCAGGCGCAGCAGGCCGGCGACAAATTCTTTGAAGCTGTGCGTTTGTCTGAAACCGGCGATACGGCCGGTGCAGAAGCCCTGTTTGCAGAACTGTCCGATGCGACGGGCGGATATCCTGCCCTGGCGCGGCTGCGCGCAGCCACCGATTTGGCCAATACGGGTTCGGCAACGGAAGCCTTGGAAAAATTCGACGGAATTTCCGCCGATGCCTCTGTCGACAGCACATTGCGCGATATAGCAAGTCTGCGGGCTGGCTACATAGCGGTTGATACCGGTGATTATGCAGGCGTTGCTGACCGGATCGAGCCATTGACTGGAGATAACGGGGCATTCCGCTCCGCAGCCCGTGAAATCCTGGCTGTCGCAGCCTGGAAAGCCGGCGATGTGGAGATGGCACGGAGCTGGATCCAGGCGTTGAAGGACGATCCTGAAACACCCAGTGATGTAACGCGGCGGATAGATATCCTTGTCCAGGTGATTAACGCCAATAACGGCGCACCTGAGGGGACGGCCGGGGGAACTGCCCAGTGATCTGCAAATCCATGAAAACGCGGTGGCGCCCGCTGTGCGGAACGCTGCTGATCTCGTTGTCGCTTGCCGCTTGCAGCAGCGTTTCGGAGTTTTCCGACAGCATTAATCCCTGGTCGAAGGAAAAGACACTTCCCGGGGAGCGGCGGCCTGTCTTTGACGGCGCTGACCCGGCTGAAGTGTCGGCGAACAAAACCGCATCCATTGGCAAGGCGTCTGGCGGACAGAACTGGACGACTGCCGGCGGCGGCGTGACGAACAATCCTGGAAATATAGCGGTTAGCATATCCGGAACACGGGCCTGGCGGGCGCAGATAGGCGCATCCGGCGGCTCGTTGACATCCGATTCGCTGCGCAGTTCGGCACCTCCTGTCAGTGCTGCAGGCCGGATATTTGTCTATAAGCCGAATGGTGATGTGGTCGCGCTCAGCACGGGCGGTGCCAGGCTCTGGACGCGGGCCCTGCGGCCTGAAGGAGAGGGCGATGTCGCTCCGGGCGGCGGCGTCGCTGTGTCGGGCAATGTGGTTTATGCCGCAACGGGCTACCGGCAGCTGGCTGCGCTTGATGCGGCGTCGGGACAGGTGCTGTGGACGGTACCGCTCGAAACACCCGCTCGAAGCGCCCCTGTGGCGGACAAGGGCTTGGTCGTTGTCGTGACACAGGCCAATGAAGTCTATGCCATGAATCAGAAGGATGGCACTGAAGCCTGGAATTATATCGGTATTGAGGAAACCGCCGGTTTGCTGTCCGCAGCGAGCCCGGCAATTTCCGGAAACCGGGTCGTGGTGCCATTCTCATCCGGGGAAGTCATGGCGCTCGATATCAAGACCGGGGAACCCGCCTGGATCGAGGGTGTTGCACGCGGTTTCCGGACACTTGCGGTTTCCGGACTTTCGGATGTGTCTGCCAGCCCGGTCGTTGCGGACAATACGGTCTATGCCACCGGTGTTGCCGGCCGGACCGTTGCGGCTTCTTTGAAGAGCGGCCAAAGGGTCTGGGAACAGGATCTGGGCAGCGTGCATACGCCGGCTGTCTCGGGAAACGCTCTTTTCATGGTCGATCTCGACGACCGGATGGTCGCGCTTGATCGCAAGACCGGTGAAATCATGTGGGCGACCACCCTGCCGCGGCCGGAGAAAAAGAAGAAGCGCCGCAATTGGGCTGGCCCTGTTCTGGCGAACGGCGCCCTGGTGGCGGTCTCCAGCGATGGGCGTATGGCAATGGTCGATGCCGCCTCTGGCAAGATCATGGCGACCTATGACGTCAAGACAGATGTCTATGTAAGCCCGATTGTTGCGGGTGGACGGATGATCGTATTGGACGGCGACAGCGCCGTCGCCGCATTTAACTGACCCGGACGCCGGGTCGGAGCGGCTTATCAGGAGTAATGATTGTGGGCGCAACAGTCGCCATTATCGGACGGCCGAACGTCGGCAAGTCCACCTTGTTCAATCGGCTGGTGGGCAAGCGCCTCGCTCTGGTGGACGACACGCCTGGGGTGACCCGTGACCGGCGCCCGGGCGAAGCGCGCCTTGGCGATCTGCGGTTTACCATTGTCGATACGGCTGGTCTGGAAGACGCGGACAATGCGAGCCTTGAAGGCCGTATGCGGCGCCAGACGGAAGAAGCAATTGCTGAAGCCGACGCGGTGCTCTTCGTGATCGACGCCCGTGCCGGCGTGACGCCGCTGGATGCCCATTTTGCTGAAGTGGCACGCAAGACCACCACACCGGTGATCTTGCTGGCGAACAAGGCGGAAGGCAAAGCCGGCGAGAATGGATTGTACGAATCCTATTCGCTTGGTCTCGGTGAACCGATCGCGATATCGGCGGAGCATGGCGAAGGCCTGGCTGATCTCTATGATGCGTTAAAGCCGCATGTGGACCGGATCGACGAAGAGGACGAGGCGGCCGCAGCCGCTGCGGACGAAGCGATAACCAACATCGACGTGGATGAAGACGGCGAGCCGCTGGAAGAAGACGAGCCTGTCGGAACCACGGAGCGTCCCCTGCGGGTTGCCATCGTTGGCCGGCCCAATGCCGGTAAGTCGACGCTGATCAATACCATGCTGGGCGAAGATCGCATGCTGACCGGGCCGGAAGCGGGGATAACCCGCGATTCCATATCGGTGGATTGGGAATGGCACGACCGGCACATCAAGCTGTTCGATACCGCCGGAATCCGGCGCAAGGCCCGTGTGCAGGAAAAGCTGGAAAAGCTGTCTGTTGCCGATGCTCTGCGCGCGATCAAATTCGCCGAAGTGGTGGTCATCACGCTGGATGCGACCAATTCGTTTGAGAAGCAGGATCTTCAGATCATCGAACTTGTTGCCCGCGAGGGCCGCGCCCTTGTGGTTGCCATCAACAAGTGGGATCTGATCGAGGATCGGGAAGCTGCCTGGAAGCTGATCCGGGATGCCAACGAGCGCTACTTCAATCAGATTCGGGGTGTTCAGATCGTTACCATGTCCGGCATTCAGGGGCAGGGGATCGACAGGCTGATCGACAGCGTCTTTACAGCCTATGAGGCTTGGAACTCCCGTGTGTCGACGGCAAAGCTGAACCGCTGGCTTGACAAGGTGACGGCAAGCCATCCGCCTCCGGCTGTCGCTGGGCGGCGTGTGCGGCTGCGTTACATGACACAGGCTAAGACCCGGCCACCGCATTTCATCGCCTTTGCATCCCGTCCTGAGCAGCTTCCGGAAAGCTACACCCGTTATCTGGTCAACAACTTGCGGGCGACGTTCAACATTCACGGCACACCGATCCGTTTTTCCTACCGCAAGGGCGAGAACCCTTATGCGGTGAAGAAGAAGCGCAAAATCCAGTAGTCAATTTTCTGTCGCATATTGCTTCTATGCGAAGCCAGTCCCGGCCATCCCGGGACTGGCCTTTTCCAATCTGATTCTTTTCCCTTTGAAGGAGACATTTGATGGCGTCCGACCGGCTTGAATTTGCCGCAACCCTGGCCCGCAAGGCTGGCGATCTCGGGATGGAGTACTTCCGCCGCCTGGAAACCCTGACCGTCACGAAAAAAGGGCATCAGGATCTCGTCTCAGAAGCGGACCGCGACGTTGAAACGCTGGTTCGCAAGGAACTTGCCGCCGCTTATCCTGAAGACGGTATCGTTGGCGAGGAACATGGCCGGGTCGAGGGGACTTCGGGCTACACTTGGGTGATCGACCCCATCGACGGAACGGCGAACTTTGTCTCCGGCATTCCTCAGTGGTGCGTGATCCTGGCGTGTGTGCACAATGGTGAGACCATCGTCGGCGTCATTCATGATCCGAACTCCAGCGAGACCTTCAAGGCGGCAAGGGGAGGCGGTGCCTTCGTCAACGACCGGCCGATCAAGGCGTCCGATAGCGAAAGCCTGTCCAACGGTTCGCTTGGCATAGGCTTCAATGGCCGGACCGCAGCCAGCGATGCGATCAACTGCATCGGCGCGCTTGTCTCCAAGGGTGGGGTTTTCTTCCGCAATGCCTCCGGTGGATTGATGCTGGCCTATGCCGCATCCGGGCGTCTGATCGGCTACTGCGAATCCCACATGAATGCCTGGGACTGCCTGGCGGGCATGCTGATCGCCAAGGAAGCGGGCGGCGAGGTTGCGCCTTACGATGCTGAGGATGCACTTGAAAATGGCACCCGTGTCGTCGTTGGCGGGCCTGGCGTTTTCAAGGATATCGCCGAGATCGCCGAGGGCTCCTTCGCGCCGCGCTCGTGAAGCGTCAGCGGAGTTTGCTCCTTGGAGATAAAGCAGTCCGCTTAAGTTGCAAGAGTTCACTCAATTAATAAATAGGCGCGTCCGACGGGGGCGCCTATTTTTTTGGGCTTAGGAGCTTTGCTTTATCGCGCAGAAAATTATTGCTCATTTGTCAAAGCCTCATCTGGAACTTCAATTGTAAAATCAAGTTGCGGAAAACGCGCCTTTTCAACCGCTTCTCGAAGCAGGCGATCAAACTCAATCAGGTGCCGCGCAGGGATGCGTTTTTCGTTGTAATCCCAAACGGTAAGCACCATGCCGGGCTGCAACAGATACCCGTAGCTACAATCAGCCCTCGGGCCGGCCCTTGAGATCGGACTGAAGCATTCAGCATAAAAGGGCTGGCCCATGGGCGTTGCATAGCGATCTGGCAAGGCCATGTAACTCACAGACCACGCTGATTCTGGATAGTCTTTATCGGGCACCAAGCAGGCCTGAAGGCCATATTCAAATGTCTTTGGCCAGTTATATTGTTCACACCTTCTAAGATACACCTGCTGCAATTGATCCCAGGGGGAGTCTTTTCCTTTGGGGGACCTCTTGATCCTCAGGAAACCGTTTCTACGCACGCCAAGTTTATCGAGCTTGGCGGCAAAATTTTCTGCATCTGGAAGTGAGCCCCAGCTTCCAAAGCCATCGACATGGAGCGGATTTTCCAAACACCCCTCTGGAGCATTCGGATTTGCAGGAGATGTAATTGGATCACGCCTTTCGGATAGATAGAACCTTGTCCCTTTGGCATTCAGAGCGAAGGCATAACCGGACAAGAGGCGAACATAGAGCCTCCCATTGGTGTCCGTCGGGCAAAGGCTGGGATCGAATTCAATACGTTTGTTGCGCTCGGCTCGCTGAGCTTTCATAGCTTCTGCTGAGGGACGTTTTTGTCTAGAACTGTCGCCAGCAAAAATCATGGCCAAGCTGCAGAGACCGACAATGGTCACCAAGGACACGATAAGCAGGTTGCGTTTCACTTTACGTTTCACCGATCCACCGTATGCGGCTTCGTTTGTTCCAATTGATTTTTAAAATCAGTTTTGCATTTGGTCCCGCCCATCCTAGTGGCGACAAAAAAAGCACGCCCTATGGACGCGCTTTTTTCGTCTGTTGATTAGATCAAGTCTCAAATGAATTTTACAGTGCCTGAAATGCACCCTCAATCCGGTTGTACCGCTGTCCGGTAACTTGCAGCCCGGGATCCAGGGTTTTCAACAGGTCCGGAACGACATCCTCCGGCTGGGGCAGCTTGTCCGGGTTTTCACCCGGCATGGCCTTGGCACGCAGACCGGTTCTAACCGGGCCAGGGTCGAACAGATTGACCTTCAGCGGAGTCTTCTCCGTTTCGTGTGCATACGTACGCACCAGGGCTTCCAGAGCGGCCTTGGAGACCGACTGAAGGCCCCAGAACGGTGTGCACTCATCAGCGTGGCGAGATGTCATGAAAACCGCTCGTCCCGCATCCGACTGGCGAAGCAGTGGATCAAGCGAACGGATGAGCCGCCAGTTGGCCGTGACATTGATCGCGATGGTCTTCTCGAAATCCTTCGGGCTGATGTGCCCGACCGGCGACAGAACGCCGAGCATGCCCGCGTTGCCGACAAGGATGTCCAGCTTCTTCCAGCGTTCGAAGATGGCCGCTCCAAGACGGTCGAGCGCGTCGAAGTCTGCAAGGTCGACCGGCACCAGTGTGGCCTGTCCGCCGGCTGCCTGGATTTCGTCGTCCAGCTCTTCAAGACCACCCACAGTGCGGGCAACGGCTATAACGTGCGCGCCGCGGATTGCCAGCGCTTTTGCCAGTTGATAGCCAATGCCCCGCGAGGCGCCGGTGACAAGGGCGACCCGTCCGGTAAAGTCCTGTTCCATATGAACTCAGCTCACTTCTACCAGGCGCGGCGGACGGACGAAATCGCGGTCTTCCGAAAGGTCGGTCAGCGGTGTCGGATAGTCACCGGTGAAGCAATGATCGGTGAACTGCGGATTTTCATTGTCGCGGCCTTCATAGCCCATGGCCCGGTAAATACCGTCAATGGACAGGAAGGCCAGGGTGTCGGCGCCGATATAATTGCGCATCTCGTCCAGATTGTACTTCGCCGCCAGCAGCTTTTCCCGCACTGGTGTGTCGATGCCGTAGTAGTCCGAATAACGGATCGGCGGGGAGGCCAGCCGGAAATGCACTTCCTTGGCACCCGCGTCCCGGATCATCTGGACGATCTTCACAGACGTGGTTCCCCGGACGAGACTGTCATCGATGAGAATGACGCGCTTGCCCTGGATCTGCGACCGGTTGGCGGAATGTTTCATCTTTACGCCCAGGGCCCGGATGGACTGGGACGGCTCGATGAATGTTCTGCCGACATAGTGATTTCGGATGATACCCAGTTCGAACGGCACGCCGCTTTCCTGACTATACCCGATGGCTGCCGGCACACCGCTGTCCGGCACCGGAACGATGACATCGCTCTCGACATGTGCCTCACGGGCCAGTTCCGCACCCATTTTCCGGCGTCCTTCATAGACGCTGCGGCCGCCGACAATGGAGTCGGGCCGGGAGAAGTAGATGAACTCAAAAATATCCGGCCGGGCAGGGCGCTTGCCAAACGGAAAGAAGCTTTCGATGCCGCTCGGGCTGCAGACGATCACCTCACCGTTTTCCACTTCGCGGATGAAGGTGGCACCGATGATGTCGAGGGCGCAGGTTTCCGACGCGAGGATAGGCGCGCCATTGAGGTCGCCAAGGACCAGCGGACGGATGCCGAGGGGATCGCGTGCGCCGATCAGTTTCTTCGACGTCAGGGCGACCAGCGCATAGGCGCCTTCCATCCGGCTGATAGCATCAATGAACCGGTCAACGATCTTGGGTTCGCGCGACCGGGCGGTCAGCTGCAGAACCACCTCGGAGTCCGAGGTCGACTGGCAGATCGCTCCGTCGCGGATCAGCTGCTGACGCAGGGACAGGGCATTGGTGAAGTTGCCGTTGTGGCAGATCGCGATGCCGCCGCCTTCCAGCTCAGCGAAGAGTGGCTGCACATTTCGGAGGATTGTTTCCCCCGTCGTGGAATAGCGTACATGACCTATGGCGCTCATGCCGGACAGGCGCGCCATGGTTGCTGTGTCGGAGAAATGGTCGCCGACAAGCCCGAGATGCCGTTCAGCCCGGAACTGGTCGTTGTCGAAGGTAACGATGCCTGCCGCTTCCTGACCGCGATGCTGGAGGGCATGCATGCCAAGCGCAGTCAGCGCGCTGGCGTCCTCGTGACCGAGAATGCCAAAAACGCCGCACTCTTCCTGCAGCCGGTCCGCATTCGGATCGAAAGGCTCATTGAGATCGGTCTCGCCGTGCATGGCGAAGCTCCTTGTATTGCCGACTGTTAGTCCACGCCGCCCTGGAGCATCATGCCCACGATCAGCTTTACCTTTAGTTGCCGCCGGTGGTCAGCTGTTCGAGGCCTTGGCGTTCGGAAGCGCTGTAACCGGCTTCTTCGCTCTCGCCTTCGCCACCTGCTGCAGCGGCACTGTCTTTGTGCAGCCTGTCCATGATGACCCGCTCAGGGTCTTCCGGCAGAACCGCGACAAGACGCTCGCCAATGGATATCAGAACAGGACGGGACTTGGCCTTGATGACCCACCCTGGCTGCTGTTCCGGCTGAACGAACCAGTTGAAGAACATCATCGCGACGACAACCAGCAGCATGCCCCGCACTGCGCCAAAGACGAAGCCGAGTGTGCGGTCGAGTGCCCCGATACGGCTGTCCAGAACAAAGTCCGAAATCCGCATGGTGATGTAGCTGACGATCAGCAGGGTGACAATGAAGACGGCTGCGGCCGATGCGCCCATGGCGACCAGGTCGTGCGAGATATACTGTTTGGCATAGGGTAGAACCTGCTTGTACAGCAGGAAAGCTGCGGCTGCGGCAGCGACCCAGGATGCGATGGACAGCACCTCGCGGACAAAGCCACGGATCATGGCCAGAACCGCCGAGATGAGCATGATGACGAGGAGTATTCCGTCGAGCAACGTGATCGGCATGTGTCTGTTCGGTCCCTCGTACCGGCCTGTTACGGCGTCTGTCGCGCCGGATCGGCGTTAACTCTGGCACTGGCGGCGATGATACTCAAGCCTGTTGGCTTGCACCTGCCTTTGCCGAAATTTTGGCGATGAAATCCCCGAGTTCCTCAAGGCCCGTCGCCGTGAAATCCGATTCGCCCCGGTCCTTCAGGTTCCCCTGCGGACAGTAGGCTTTGTCGAAGCCCAATTTCTGCGCTTCTTTCAGCCGTGATTGCGCCTGAGCGACCGGACGGATCGCCCCGGACAGGCTGACCTCGCCGAAATAGACGCAATTTGCCGGAAGGGCAAGCCCGCTGAGCGATGAGATGAGTGCGGCAGCGACAGCAAGGTCCGCACCCGGTTCGTTGATCTTCAGCCCGCCGGCGACATTCAGATAGACATCGTGCTGGGAAAACCGCACCCCGCAACGGGCTTCAAGAACGGCAAGGATCATGGAAAGCCGGGCAGTGTCCCAGCCGATCACCGCGCGGCGCGGCGTGCCCAGTGGTGAGGGTGCGACCAAGGCCTGCACCTCAATCAGCAGTGGACGGGAGCCTTCAAGACCGGCAAAAACGGCAGCGCCCGGGCTGTTCGTTGCTCTTTCCCCAAGAAACAGCGCCGAGGGGTTCGCGACCTCGGCGAGCCCGGCCCCTGTCATTTCGAAAACGCCGATCTCGTCGGTCGCACCGAAGCGGTTTTTGACCGACCGCAGGATACGGAACTGATGGGCTCCGTCACCTTCGAAATAAAGCACCGCATCGACCATATGCTCGACCACCCGGGGGCCTGCGATCTGTCCGTCCTTGGTGACATGCCCGACGAGCACCAGTGTGGTGCCGAATTTCTTTGCGTAGCGCACCATCGCCTGGGCCGATGCGCGGACCTGTGTGACCGTGCCGGGAGGAGAATCAGCCTGCTCGGTCCACAGGGTCTGAACCGAATCGAGAATAAGCAAGGCTGGCGGCTCACCGTCCTGCAGCGTTGCGAGTATGTCTTCAACGCTTGTTTCCGCAGCCAGCTCCACAGGTGCGTCGGTCAAGCCGAGCCGTTCGGCCCGCAACCGGACCTGCCCGATGGCTTCCTCGCCGGAAATATAGATGGCGCGGTGACCCAGGCGGGCAAAGGCTGCGGCGGCCTGGATCAGCAGTGTGGATTTCCCGATACCGGGATCGCCGCCGACCAGCAGCGCGGAGCCGCGCACGAAGCCGCCGCCGGTGACCCGGTCGAGTTCGGCAATCCTGCTTTGAATGCGCGGAGCTTCCTTGGTGTCGCCCTGCAGCCCGACCAATGGCACCACGCGCCCCTTCGCCGGCTTGTTTTTGGCAGGGCCGCCACCGATGCCGCCACCGGTCTGTTCCTCGACAATGGTGTTCCATTCGCCGCAGGATTCGCAGCGGCCTGTCCATTTGCCACTCACAGCGCCGCAGGACTGGCAGACAAAACTTGCAGAACGGCGTGCCATCCGGCGGAAACTCCGATTAGGTAAGAGGGCCGTAGACCCGTTCGAAACGCCGGCCGAGGCTGGTCAGATATTCGTAATCGATTGTCTCGGCATAAGCCGCGAGGTCGGAGGCCGCAACATTGGGCCCAAGCATTTCCACAAAGGAGCCGCGTCGAGCTTCGCTTTCGGGAACATCTGTAACATCGAGCGCAAGCATGTCCATCGAAACCCGGCCGATCAAGGGGACCTTGCGGCCGCCAAGCCAGCCGAATGCACCTGGCCTGCCGTCGCTGGAGCCGGCACGCCGCAGAAGTCCATCCGCATAGCCAGCCGCGACGATGGCGACCTTCGTATCCCTGCGCGCCGTTTCCGCTCCGCCATATCCCACGGTCTGGCCTTTGGGGACATGCCGCACCTGCATGATACGGGCCTCGATCCTGACGACTGGCGTCATGATATTGGCGGCCGTGTCGATAGCCTTGCCGCCGTAAAGCGAAATGCCCGGCCGGGCGAGATCGAAATGGAAATCCTCACCGAGAAAAACGCCCGCGGAATTGGCCATCGAGCGCGGAATGTGGCGGTAGCTGTCTGTTGCTGCGCGGAAGCTCTCAAGTTGCTGCCGGTTCAAAGGATGTTCGGGATCGGAACCGCAGGCCAGGTGGGTCATGAGGAGAGCGGGCACGAAGCTGTTTGAGAGCTCTGGATCGCTCATGACAGCTGCGAACTCTTCTGGTTCCATGCCGAGGCGGTTCATTCCGGTGTTGAGTTGCAGCGCTGCCTTGAAGCGGGTGCTTTCGGCGCGGCAAAATGAGCTCCACTCCTCGACTTCCGGGACGGAATTCAAGACCGGAACCAGATTCGCTCCGGCAAGATCGCCAGCGCAGCCGGGGAACAGGCCGCCGAGAACAAAAATGGTAGCCTCGGGAAGGGCATCACGAACGACCACCCCTTCCTGGGGAAGGGCGACAAAGAAGGTCTCGCAGCCTTCCTGCCAGAGGCGTTTGGCGGTACCGGCAGCTCCGGTCCCGTAGCCGTCGGCCTTGATGGTCGCAGCACACGATGCACCGGTCTTGAGACGGCCTTTCAGTAATGACCAGTTGGCCGCGATGGCATCACGGTCAATCGTCAGGCGTCCGCCGACGAGGGGCTCTGGGATATGTTTCAGGTCCAGCAAGGTGTCGCCTTCGCGTCAGTCAAACGAATCGGGTGATCAGGAGATCTCCTGCAGAAAAGGATACCTCATGGGAGCCGATGCGGGCGATGCCGGGATCGGCTTCTTCTGGCCCCATCACAAGATATTCGCTGGAGCTGGAGCGCCCGTGATCTCAGATAAGCGGCAAGCCGGGCATCACTCGTGCCTGTCCGGCATATAGTCGTCCTGTGCCAGATCGGAGAACCGGGTGTACTGGCCTTCGAAGTGCAGGTTGACCGTTCCGGTCGGGCCATGACGCTGCTTGGCGATGATGACTTCCGCCTTGCCTTTGGCGGCCTCGTGCTTTGCTTCCCAGGCGGCATACTCAGGTGAGTTCGGCTCGGGCTCTGTCTTCGACAGGTAATATTCCTCGCGGTAAATAAACATCACCACATCGGCATCCTGCTCGATCGAACCGGATTCGCGAAGATCCGAGAGCTGGGGGCGTTTGTCGTCGCGGTTTTCGACCTGACGGGAGAGCTGGGACAGCGCCAGAATCGGAACATTAAGTTCCTTCGCCAAAGCCTTGAGACCCGTGGTGATTTCGGTCACCTCCTGAACGCGGTTTCCTGCGGTTTTTGAAGTTCCCGACAAGAGCTGAATATAGTCGACCACGATCAGGTCGAGGCCGCGCTGCCGTTTCAGTCGCCTGGCCCGGGCCACCAGCGAGGCAATCGAGATGCCGCCGGTCTGGTCCACATGCAGCGGGACCGTTTGCATGTGCTGGGATGCCGCCGCGAGCTTCTCGAAGTCCGTCTCGGTGATATCGCCACGGCGGATCTTTGAGGAGGAAATCTCGGTCTGCTCGGAAATGATACGTGTCGCCAGCTGCTCGGCGGACATTTCCAGCGAGAAGAAGCCGACAACACCGCCGTTGACTGTTTTCAGGGAGCCGTCCGGTTGCTCTTCGGCCTGAAAGGCTTGGGCGATGTTATAGGCGATGTTCGTAACCAGCGACGTCTTCCCCATGGCGGGACGGGCGGCAAGGACGATCAGATCCGAATGCTGCAGGCCACCCATGAGCCGGTCGAGATCGGTCAGGCCGGTGGAGATGCCGGAAAGGGCGCCTTCGCGGTTCCAGGCTGCGTGGGCCATCTCGATGGTTTCGGTCAGGGCATCGCCGAAGCTGACGAAACCGCCTTCCTGACGGCCCGTTTCTGCCAGTTCGAACAGGCGGCGCTCGGCGTCATCTATTTGCTGCGCGGGCGGGACATCGATGGGCGCATCGAAGGCGATATTGACCATATCCTCGCCAATGCGGATCAGATTACGGCGCAGCGCAAGATCGTAGATGGTCCGGCCATAGTCTTCCGCGTTGATGATCGAGGCGGCATCGGCGGCAAGACGCAGCAGAAACTGTGTCGCGCTGAGGTCGGCGATTTTGGTTTCGGCGGGATAAAAGGTCTTCAGAGTGATCGGCGAGGCGGTCTTCCCGGCCCGGATCAGCTGACCGATCTTTTCATAGATGTCCTGATGCGGCGGAACGAAAAAATGAAAGGGCTCGAGAAAATCGGATACGCGATAATAGGTCTCGTTGTTGACTAGAATCGCCCCCAGAAGCTGACGCTCGGCTTCGGCATTGTGAGGTGCCAGACGTTGCGTTGTCTCTTCCTGTTCGACCGATTGTAATTTGCCCTTCATGGTATTCCCCGCTAGCCCGTGTGACTATGGTCTAACCGTATCTTCAGCGGAGCTTCAAGGAATCAAAAATCTTGACTCCGATTCCTTTTGCAAGAGCAAAATCAGCGGGGAAATCCCCATTGGGCGGTTGACGAAACACTCGGAAAGAGACTCAGCACGGCTTATTTTTCAGAGGTTGAAAACATTAACAAATTTTAACTTTTGGCGAAAAATGCCGAAATTCCGGGGCGTGCCGAAGCAGCAAAACAGCGGCGATTTTCACTGGTGAAATAACTTAGCTGGTTTTATGTGTTCTGCCTAAAAAAACGGCGCCCCGAAAGGCGCCGTTCTCAATCTCATTTACTGGCTTGAAAGCGTGAAGCCGATCAGGCTTCTTCTTCTTCCGCAGCTTCCTCGGAAGCTTCGGCGTCATCGCCGTCTTCGCCTTCGAGGTCTTCGTCATCTTCTTCGAATTCAAAGATGTCCTGCTCAGGTGCGGTGAGGTCTTCACCAGCTGCCTGACGGGTTGCTTCGTCTTCGGAGCGGGCAACGTTGATGTTGACCGAAACTTCGACTTCCGGGTGCAGGGCGATGAGAACGCTGTGCAGGCCGATTGTCTTGATCGGTGTGCTCAGTTCAACCTGGCTGCGGCCGACAGTGAAGCCGAGAGCGGTGAGGCCTTCGGCAATGTCGCGCTTGGACACTGAACCATAGAGCTGACCAGTTTCACCGGCGGACCGGATCATGATCTGGCTTTCGCCGTCGAGCTTGGCTGCAACAGCTTCAGCTTCGGACTTGCGTTCCAGGTTGCGGGCTTCAAGCTGAGCGCGTTGCTCTTCGAAGCGGGCCATGTTGTTCTTGTTCGCACGAAGCGCCTTGCCCTGAGGCAGAAGGAAGTTACGGGCGTAACCGTCGCGGACACGGACGGTATCACCCATCTGGCCGAGCTTGGCGATGCGTTCGAGAAGGATAACTTGCATGGGATTTACTCCTGCGGTCTGTCCCGCCGCCTGAATTCAATTTCAAGGTCTGGCGGTTAGAGGCCGATCACTTCAGTCCGGTCGGCCCCAATCCGGGAAGCCCAGGGGAGGCCCCTGGGCTTGGGTCAGCTTAGCTGATTACGAAAGGCAGCAGGCCGAGCAGGCGTGCGCGCTTGATGGCCCGGGCCAGTTCACGCTGCTTCTTTGCAGAAACGGCGGTGATACGGCTCGGTACGATCTTGCCACGCTCGGAAATGTAGCGCTGCAGGAGACGTACGTCCTTGTAGTCGATCTTCGGTGAGTTGGCACCTGAGAACGGGCAGGTCTTCCGGCGACGGAAGAACGGACGGCGGCTAGGAATCTGTGCGATATCGACCATGATTTCTTACTCCGCTTCTGCACGACGCGGAGCGCGTTCGCCCCGGTCTCCGCCGCGGTCACCACCACGGCCACCACGATCACCGCGATCTCCACCGCCGAAGCGGCCACCACGGTCGCCACCGCGACGGTCGTCACGGTCGCGCTTCTGCATCATTGCAGAGGGCTCATCGTCCAGCTCGTCGACCTTGAAGGTCATGAAG
>JBNKOQ010000031.1:0-16243 GCA_050294735.1 Roseibium sp.
ATCAAGTTTTTGAGCGCTCTGCACCGGGCGGCCAAGCGCCCGCTTTGTAGAGGTGCCGACAACTTCCAGCGGCAGTTCTTCCGCAGCAGCCCAGGTGACGGCTTCGCAGGTTTCGCGCGTGTCGCGCGGTTTCAGTGTCGCGTCCATGTGGGATCCTAAAAGCGCGGGATGTCCGGAAACGGAAGTTTACCCTTGTGAACATGCATTTTGCCCAATTCGGCACAGCGATGAAGCACGGGGAAAACCTTCCCGGGGTTCAGCAGGTGTTTGTCGTCAAATGCGCACTTCACCCTCTGCTGCTGCTTCAGGTCATCTTCCGTGAACATGTCCGGCATCAAGTCGCGTTTCTCGATACCAACGCCGTGCTCACCGGTCAGAACACCGCCGACCTCAACACAAAGCCGCAGGATATCGGCGCCGAAGGCCTCTGCCGCATCCAGTTCGCCCGGTTTGTTGGCATCATACAAAATCAGAGGATGCAAGTTGCCATCGCCAGCATGGAAGACATTCGCGACACCGAGCCCGTGCTTGTCGGAAAGCTCGCGCATACGCGCCAAAACTTTCGGCAGCTGTTTCCGCGGAATGGTACCATCCATGCAGAGATAATCCGGCGAGATACGCCCCACCGCGGGGAAGGCGGCCTTGCGTCCCGCCCAGAAGGTCATTCTCTCTTCTTCGCTGGTCGAGATACGCAGATGGACGGCATTGTTGGCTTTGGCGATGCCTTCCACCCTCTCGATGAGATAGTCGACTTCGGCTTCCGGGCCATCGAGCTCGACGATCAAAAGAGCCTCAACGTCGAGTGGATACCCCGCATTGACGAAGGCTTCCGCCGCGTGGATCGCGGGCTTGTCCATCATCTCCAGCCCGCCGGGAATAATGCCAGCCGCGATGATATCGGCCACGCAGCGTCCCCCATCCTCGCTGCTCGGGAATCCGACCAGCAGGGCACGCGCGGTTTCCGGTTTCTGCAGGATGCGGACCGTGACCTCGGTGACAACACCGAGCAAACCTTCGGACCCGGTCATCAGGCCAAGCAGGTCATAGCCTTCGCTGTCCAGATGTTTGCCACCGAGACGGATGACCTCCCCGGTGATCAGCACCATCTCAAGTCCGAGCACATTGTTTGTGGTCAAACCGTACTTCAAACTGTGAACGCCGCCTGAGTTCTCGGCAATATTGCCGCCGATGGAGCAGGCGATCTGCGAGGACGGATCGGGAGCATAGTAAAACCCTTCATGCTCCACGGCCCGGGTAATACCCAGGTTGGTGACACCCGGCTGAACCACAACGGCACGGTTGGGAAAATCGATATCCAGCACACGATTGAACTTCATCATCGACAGCAGCACGCCATCAGCAAGAGGCAAGGCACCGCCGGAAAGCGACGTGCCGGCGCCACGTGGCACCACCTTGACGTCGTTGGCATGGCAATACTGCAGAATTCTGGAAACCTGTTCAACGGTCTCGGGAAGAACGACGATCAGCGGCATCTGACGATAGGCGGTCAAGGCATCCGTTTCATAGGGGCGCATTTCCGTTTCGTCGTGGATCACCCCTTCGCCAGGGACGATGGCCTGGAGAGCTTTCACTATCTCGGCTCTCCGGGCGATCACACCGCTATCTGGGAGCGGCATTGCGATCGCGGTCATGATCTTCCCTTTCCATTTTTGAACAAATATGATTCATTATCGCCTACAAGGCATAAATTATCACCAGTCCCATTGTCCACTTTCATTCCTGTATTGTGACAAATCAACAGGCCGGGCGATATGTCAAAGCTGCATAAATTGGTTTTCCGGATGGTTGAAAATGAGCAATCTCACAGACATGGAGATTTTTGCCAGAGTTGTCAGTGCCGGCAGTATGTCCGCCGCGGGAAGAGAGATGAACCTGTCGCCTGCCGTTGTCTCCAAACGCATCCGGCGGCTTGAAGACAAACTCGGCACGCTGCTCCTCCAGCGCACAACCCGACAAATTACCCTGACCGAGACCGGCCAGGGGTTCTATGAGCGGGTGGTCGCGATTATTGCATCTGTTGAAGAGGCGGAAGCCTTTGTGGCACGCGGATCGGCCCAAGCCCGCGGGATGTTGAAAGTGGCCGCCCCCACCTCCTTCGGCCGGCTGCACATTGCCCCTCACCTCGGCACCTTCCTGGAAAACAATCCGGATCTGTCGATCAACCTCGATCTGGATGACGGCTTTGCCGATATTGTCGGCGATGGCTACGACCTCGCGATCCGCATTGCGGAACTGTCCGACTCCAGCCTGGTCGCCCGCCGCCTTGCTCCCGTTCACCGAATTCTATGCGCGTCGCCGAGCTACCTGGAACGATATGGCGAACCGACCACGATACAGGATCTCACCGACCGGCATGTCTGCCTGGCGGCCGTCAACCAGGATCCATGGAGGCTCGCGGGACCAAATGGGCTTGAGAATGTGCGCACGCTGGCACCTGTCAGGACCAATTCCTCGGAGGTGGTCCGGGAGTGCCTTCTCGCGGGTGTGGGCATTGCACTCCGCTCGACATGGGACATTGGCCCCGAGCTGCGGGACGGAAAACTGAAAATCGTGCTGCCGGAGTATCGCGCTTCGAAGGATGTCGGTCTGCATGCCGTCTATCCAAGCCGCCGTTTCCTTCCCGCGAAAGTCCGGGTCTTCATCGACTTTCTGGCGCAGCTATATGGGCCTGCCCCCTATTGGGATGAAGGACTGGATACCTGGCTTGCGACTTCCAAATCCTGAGCAAGGATACCCCGAAAGCCTACCGTGCAGTCGCTTTTAGGACCAATGTCTATGCCTGCGACAAAGCAGCTCAGGATACCTTAAGCTCAGGGTCTAGACGATATTCGGGTTGTCCTCGGGCAAAAGATCGTATTTTTTATAACTAGACGCGCACGTGAAAACGATTGAGGGAGTTATTTATGAAGCGGTTTCTTATGATCGCCGGAGCCACTTTGCTGGCCTTCACTGCCAATGCCTATGCCGATGGCGACGCCGCCAAGGGGGAAAAGGTTTTCAAAAAGTGCAAGGCCTGCCACGCAGCGGGCGAAGGAGCGAAGAACAAAGTCGGTCCGGAACTGAACGGCATCGTTGGGCGCCCTGTCGCTTCCATCGAAGACTTCAAGTACTCCAAAGCGATGACCGAGTTCGGCGCTGGGGATAAAGTCTGGGACGAAGCCACGCTGACCGAGTATCTGCATAAGCCGAAAGCAATGGTACCGAAAACCAAAATGGCGTTTGCCGGCTTGAAGAAAGACAAAGACATCGCAAATGTGATTGCCTATTTGAACCAGTACAACGCTGACGGTTCGATGAAATAAGCTTTCATTGCATGACCACACTGCAAGACCGGGTCAATGACCCGGTCTTTTGCTTTTCAGAAGATAGCGATAGCGGTTCGTGACCACATTTCCGTCAGCTATCTCCGGCTTCGGCATGATGCGCCCGGATTCGCCGCACCACCCACCAGATAACCGCGACAACGACCGGAACCGCCGCACCTGTCATCACGGCGGGTGCCGGGACCGGCAGACCGAGATCTTTCACGCCCTTCGCCAGGTAAGACAGAAGGCCGACGACGTAGTAACTCACCGCAGCCACCGACAATCCCTCGACCGTTTGCTGAAGCCGCAACTGCAAACGCGCCCGCCTGTTCATCGATTCCAGAAGCGAACGGTTCTGCTGCTCCAGATCGACATCAACACGGGTTCGCAAAAGCGTGGTTGCCCGGGCAAGCTTGCGCGACAGGACCGCTTGCCGGTCTTCAATCGCCTGACATGTCCGCATTGCAGGTGCAAGACGGCGGCTCAAAAAGGCCGACATGCTGAGATCCCCGGCAATAGGCTCTTCACCAAGCGCCTTCAGACGGGCTGTTATGATTTCATAATAGGCCCGGCTGGCGCCAAACCGGTAGCTGCTTGCGACCGCGCCAGCTTCCATTGACGAAGCCAGACGAGTGAGCTTCTCAAGCAAAATCTTGTTGGCATCCAGTCCGGTGCTATCCTGCATCAGATGGGTCAATTCCATCAGCTCCGCCTCGCTGGAGCTGACTTCCGGCTGCAGCTTGTTGGCTTCAAGCAATCCGAGAAGCGCCAGGGTGCGGTATGTTTCAACCTCCAGCAAACGCTGAATAACAGCCCCCGACTGAACCGGATTCATGTGTTCATTAAGAACCAGAAAGCGGGTCAGTCCATTGCCATCGGCCCGGAAATCAGTGGCCGCCAGAGCCGATCTGCCTTCCACATTAAAAACCGTGAGGCTGGCCGGGTCGTAATGCTGGCGCCACTCGACAGGACTATCGGCGTCAAGAAGGTCAAGGCGTGTTGCAACCAGCATGGGCCCTGGCGCCCGGAAGGCCGTCCCAAACGGATGGTTGGCCGGCAGTTCGCCAAACGGCCTTCGCGACGCCGCAGGTCCGTCCCAGGTGTAAGTTGTGAACTCCGCGTGCCGCTCCCAGCTCAGAGTTCCGCCGCCAAAACCGAGCGCATGGTACCGTGCCTGTGGAGCCGGTCCTGGCGCACCCTGGCTTGCGCAAAAATCCGCAAACCAGCGCCCGTCTTTTTCAGCCTCTTCTCCTGCCACCAAAAACGCATAGTGCAAGATAACACGTGGCGCGGACAAGGGACGGAACGGCCTGGCGTGCACCTCTCCCAGAAGGGCCTCGCGGAACGGATGCGACGGAAAAACCGGGCCGCGCGCAACCTCTGGCGCATCGGTGCGGTTCTTTGAGGAAAGATCGCCTCTTTCCGGTCCTGATGCCATGTCCTGCAATTCCCCCTTCTCGACAGCTGCCGTTTTCCAGCCGAACTGTCAGTGACCACAGCATGGAACAACAACAAGGCCGTTGTCATCTGAAGAAAGTCAAAATACGGCAAAATACGGCAAAATACGATTGGATAATTTAATTGACCAATTGCAAAAATGTCGTTTTAAAGGGCGGTAGATTTTCCAATAACGTCATCGTTGGGTTCGTGAGCTCCGCATGTTCCACAAGATCAATCATACCCGCACCGCGGATGCAGCCTGCCGGCAGATCGAGGAACTGATACTCCAAGGTGTGCTGTGTCCGGGGGACCGCTTGCCCGCGGAACGGGATCTGGCGGTGGAAATGGATGTTTCCCGGCCGGTCTTGCGCGAAGCACTGAAAGTTCTGGAGGAGCGCGGGTTGTTATCCAGCCGCCAGGGAGGCGGCACTTACGTGGCCGATGTCATAGGCCCGGTCTTTACCGATCCGGTGCTGGCCCTCATTGAACGGCACCCCTCGGCGACCTCAGACTACCTGGAATTTCGCAAGGACATGGAGGCGATAGCAGCTGGTCATGCAGCAGACCGGGCAAGCGCAACAGATCACCAAACCTTGATGGAAATCGTGGCCCGCATGGACGCCGCCCATGAAGCAGACGACCTTCAGCTGGAAGCGGAACTGGATGTCGAGTTTCATCAAGCCATCAGCGAAGCCGCGCACAATGTGATTCTGCTGCACAGCTTGCGCTCATGCTACCGCTTGCTTGCCAATGGCGTCTTTTTCAGCCGGCAACAACTCTACGATCACCCGACGGCTCGTTCCGCACTTTTGGAACAGCACAAAGAAATCGCGCACAGCATTGTCAGCGGAGATACGGCGCGCGCCCGCGAAGCATCGCGTAAACACATAGATTTTGTCCGCGCCGCTCTGACTGAAACTTCCGCCATTCAAACCCGCGATGACCTCGCCGGTCTTCGGCGGCAGCAAAGGCAAAGCGCCACGCAGGCCGCGTCACCGAAAGCACGACCAGTCAAATCCACATCGTCCTGAACCATACTTTTAAAACCGGAACACTCTCATGACCCGCATTACATCCATTGCAGATCTTCAAGCCCTCGCCAAACGCCGGGTCCCCAAAATGTTCTACGAATATGCGGATACCGGGTCCTGGACAGAAGGAACCTATCACGACAACGAAGCGGCCTTTCAGCGGCAGAAATTGCGCCAGCGCGTTGCGGTCAACATCGATAACCGCAGCCTGAAATCAACGATGATCGGTGAAGAGGTCTCCATGCCGGTGGCGCTCGCTCCGGTCGGTTTGACCGGTATGCAACATGCCGACGGCGAGATCCTCGCGGCCCAGGCCGCCGAGCAGTTTGGCGTTCCATTCACTTTGACCACCATGAGTGTCTGCTCAATTGAGGATGTCGCGGAACACACCAGCAAGCCTTTCTGGTTCCAGCTTTACGTCATGCGGGACCGTGGATTTGCCGAATCTCTGATGCAGCGCGCCTATGCTGCCAATTGCTCCGCCTTGTGCCTGACACTTGATCTGCAGGTGCTGGGTCAGCGACACCGCGACATCAAGAATGGTCTCAGCACACCACCGAAGCCGTCCCTGCGCGTCCTGGCCGACCTTGCCTTCAAGCCGCGCTGGTGCTGGCACATGGCACAGACAAAACGCCGTCAGTTCGGCAACATTGTCGGGCATGTTTCCGGCGTTGAGGATATGACTTCGCTTTCGGAATGGACCAACAGCCAATTTGATCCAACACTCGACTGGTCTTCGGTCGAATGGGTCAAAAAACACTGGGACCGCAAGCTCATCCTGAAAGGTATCAACGATGTCGAGGATGCCAAGATTGCAGCAGAGATTGGTGCCGACGCCATCATCGTGTCGAACCACGGCGGCCGGCAGCTGGACGGCGCGCAGGCGTCCTACGACGTTCTGCGGGACATCGTCGATGCCGTTGGCGACAAGATCGAGGTGCACATGGACGGCGGCGTGCGCTCCGGCCAGGATGTCTTCAAGGCCGTTGCCATGGGGGCAAAGGGTACCTTTATCGGCCGCTCGTACATCTACGGACTTGGCGCCATGGGCAAACCCGGCGTCACCACGGCGCTAGAGATCATCCACAAGGAACTTGATGTGACCATGGGTCTTTGCGGCGAAACCGATATCAACAAGGTCGGGCGCCACAACCTGGTTCTCTGACTTTGCGTTGGCGGCAGACGCGCAATCAACCCTATTCGGGCTGCGCGTCTGACCGGTCAATCAACGCGACCCAAGCTTCTGCTATCGCCTGACCGGCACGGTCAGCGGCATAAGCATGCCGGCCGGCCTCCTGCGGAAGGCGGACCGGCCAGTCGGGCGCATGCTCACCTATCCGTTCGGCGAACAGTTCCGACCAGCGCTTGACTTCCTCCAGCGCCACTTCGAAATGAAACTGGCTCGCATAGGTGGCGCGGCCCAGCCGGAAGCACTGATGTGGCGTGGCGTCGCTCGCAGCCAGATAAACAGCATCTTCCGGAAGCGTAAAAGTGTCGGTATGCCAATGAAAAACCGGCACCCCGCCCGCCAGTATACGCGCGATCGGATCCTCATTCTCAGCATCAACCGACCGCACCTGATGCCAGCCGAATTCTATCGGACGGCCCAGAATATTCTTCGCACCAAAAGCGCGGGCAATAAGCTGAGCCCCAAGGCATATCCCGAGAACAGGCTTGTCTTCCTGATGAAAGCAGCGAAGCAAATCACAGACATCCGGCAGGAAGGGAGAGCCCTCATCATCCAGGGCGTTTTGCGATCCACCCAGGATGACAAGTCCAGTTCGCCCGTCAGGCGTCCTCGGGACGGGTTGACCTGCATGAGCAGCCACGATGTCATAGTCAATTCCTGCCTTGTCCAGAGCCCGCCCGACATTGCCAAGCGGCGCATCGGCGCAGTTTTCAATTACCAAAACGGACATGCATCCAACTCCAAAGCCCTGATTCTTCCCGCTTATCATGATAGAGTCGCGCCGATCTGGCGAGACCAGTCGTGGAGATGAACATGCCTGTTGGAACCCCATTGCAAAACCGGGTAACACCGACAGGAGAAATTGTTGCCGTTGCCGACCGCGGCCTGTTCATGGGCAATCGCGGTGGCCGCATTCACGATCCCGCAACACAGACACTGACTCGCCGCCGATGGACCAACCGGCACTGGATTTGCTGCCTCACGCAGTTCAAAAACCGGTCCCGTACGATCATGGGCGAAGGCTACACGGAACTGTTCTTTCTGGATGAAGTAACCGCTCTTTCAGCCGGCCACCGTCCCTGTTTTGAATGCCGCCGCAAGGATGCACAAGCCTTCGCGGATGCCTTTGCCAGGGGCACCGGAAACGGCCTCTCCATGAAAGCCGACCAGATGGATCGGATTTTACATGCTGACCGCCTGTCCGGAAGGATACAAAGGCACCATATTGCCCACCTTGGAGATCTCCCGGATGGGGCAATGCTCTTGTGGAATGGCCGGCCCACCGCGCTGAAAAGCGGATTGTTGTTCACCTGGTCATCGCGTGGTTACGAGACCCCAGAGGTTCCGACGTCCTTGGCGGAACCGGTCACAGTTCTTACTCCAAAATCGGTCCTGAGCACCTTGTCCTGCGGATATGCGCCGGTTTGGCATCCGTCTGCGGAACTATGACATTAGGCTCTCCAATGAGCCCACCATTACAATAGGGCAATTTCGCTGATTGAATGGTCAAAAACTCACTGGAGCGGCAGTGCCATGCTCGGCCTGACCTGCGTGGTGTTTGGCAACATCATGATGCTGCGCTTCCGTTTAAACGCGCGTAAGACGGCTACTCCGCCGCTACACTTATGTCGGTGGATATATTGCCGATCGCCGCGATAATGTGATTGCAGAGCGTGTCGTGCATCGGCTTCTCGGCTCTCTCTGACCGCAACAGCGTAATGTCGCAAGCCGGGAGGTTTGGAAATCCGTCTTTTTCTTCCAGGATACGCATGCCTTCGCGGATAGCGCTTTCCGGCAACACCGTCACCGCCAAGCCAGCCTGAACAGCTCCGACAAGAGCTGACGCACTGGAACTGACATAAGACACGGTGTAGGCCCGGCCGACTTTGTCGAGCGCCTCCATCGCGTGCCGGCGCCAGCAGCATGATGTTCCGCCGACAGCCAAACGCACGGATTCACTGGTGTGGGCACAATGCCGCGACGATGTCACCCAATAAAGCGGCTCCCGCCGGATGAGCTCACCTGTCACGCTCTGATTGTCAGCGGACGTCACAATCGCGACATCCAGTTCGCCATTTTGCATGGCGGTGCAGGTTATGTGACTGCCAGCGCAGACCACTTGAACTTCGATGGCCGGATTGAGGCGCGCGAATGCCGCCAGTACCTGAGGCAAAAGCCGGTCCGCGTAGTCGTCGGGAAGCCCGAGCTTGACCCGTCCGATCTCCTTCTGCCGACCAAAGGCCGACAGGGTTTCATCGTTCAGCAGGATCATCCGGCGAGCGTATTCGATCAGCCGCTCACCGTCTTCCGTCAGCCTGGATTGGCGGCCGTCTTTCGCGAAGATGGGCATACCGACACGCTCTTCAAGCCGGCGCATTTGCATGGAAACCGCGGACTGCGTCTTATGAACAGCTTCACCTGCCTTTGTGAAGCTACCAAGCTCCGCAATGGCCAGAAACGTCCGAAGCTGATCTATGTCCAGCACATGATTCATGCCAAAAATCCATTCCGGCGCCTGCCGATCAGCCATAATAGCTGGAAATACTAATTGTTATAATACATATAAAAAACTGATCATTCAATCTGGAGCTTTGCCGCCGCGTTTCTATTGAGCCGCAACCGGCACCGACAGATTATCCAGTGACGACAGAATATGTTCGACCAAGGCTTCCGTGACGGGTGTGTTCTGACGCCACGAGCGCACTATGCCGATGTCGCAGTCGGGGAGTTTCGGGAAGCCATCTGCCTCGCACAGGACCCGCATACCTTGGCGCAACGCCGACTCCGGCAGGACAGAAACGGCCAAACCTGCCAGCACCGCAGCCCCTACAGCCGTCGAGTTCCAGCTTGAGTACAGAAGCCGGTTTTCGCGGCCGACATCCTGAAGCGCCAAAAGAGCCGCCTTGCGCCAATCGCATGTGGCCCGGCCAAGCGCCAACGGCAAGACCTCCTCGTTTTCCACCGCATGACGGGCGGAAACCACCCATAACAGCGGCTCCCTGCGCACAAGCTGAACTTCCTTGCGGCCCTTTTGCCAAACGTGCGTCACGATTGAAACGTCGAGTTCATTCGACTCGATCAATTCAAACAGATTTGGTGTTGGAGCACAGACGACACTGACCTCCGCTTTCGGATTTGACCGGGAAAACCGTGCAAGGATTTCTGGCAGAAACCGGTCCGCATAATCGTCAGGCGTTCCCAGACGGACCAGCCCGGCCACCTCACTTTCATCGAAAGCAGCAAGCGTCTCATTGTTGAGTTGGACAAGCCTGCGGGCATAATGCAGCAGGCGCTCGCCATTCTCCGTCAAGCGCGACATGCGGCCATCCCGCGCGAAGATTGGTTTGCCAACACGCTCTTCAAGTCGGCGCATCTGCATGGAAACCGCGGACTGCGTTTTGTGGACAGTCTCCGCCGCACGGGTAAAACTGCCGCATTCAGCAATGGCGACAAAAGTCCGAAGTTGATCGAGATCGAGCATCCAGCACCTGTCATCAAGATCTCATATGAATAACATAAGAAACATTCGTTGGATAAATCTTTTGGGCCATGCCATCTACAAAATGTCGATCAGCCGCAGCCAGCGGGATAGATAACAAAAATCAATGAATTCCATTTAAAACATTCGTTGGATTTATGTTTCTCAATCGACAAATATATACAGGTTCCTAGCAAGCAACCTTGAAAACCCAACGCAGGACAAGCCGCCGGACTGACTTCGGCGGTTAACAGGAGACTATTGTCATGACGTATACAGCTGGTACCAAACCGACCGCCACCTTTATGGCCTTGGTTACCCGTGTGTGGCGTCTTGCAGTCAACCGCCGCCAGGTGAACCAGTTGTCCAACCTGACAGATGCCCAGCTGGAGGACATTGGTCTGACCCGGAGCGATCTTCGATGCGCGCGGCAGGTTTCACTCTTTAACGACCCTTCCCAGGTTCTAAGCGCATGGGCCCGGGAGCGTTCGTTGGAAAAACAGCTTCCTAAACGGCAATCCGTTACGCCAGCCTTTTCTCAAAGGTCTGTCGAACCGGCGCCTTTCCCCCAATCCCCGGCTTCCCGGATTGCCGCGTAAGCCGCTCTGAATTTGCAGCCCTGTCGGCAAACCTTGCTGACACCCAACTGGCCCGCTTCCCCCGGCGGGCCTTTTTTTTATGAGGTTTTGGAAGGGGAACTATTCATGTCACGCACGGCCTTTTCGAAGAGGCTATCAAACGCCTTGAACTGAGTTGACTGGAAATCCCGTCCTGCAGTCATCCAATCCGCCATCATGGTCTCGAACTCGCTGGTCTCTCCGGCCGCTTCATTCTCCGGCATCTCATCCAGTTCTTCCGGTTCGTCTTCAGGCTCCGCTTCCTCCGGCTCTGGCTGAGGCTCGCCAGCACCAGCAGGTTTCATGAAACCCGACCAGAACGCCTGCATCGCCTGGGTATAGCCCTGAATATAGTCCGACGGTCCAGGGGCCGGTTTTGGCCTACCGCGCGCAAACCCGCGCAGAAAGGCATCCAGCAATTCAAGCGGCTGTCCCTGCAGATAGGGCCGAGCCAACTGCCCCATAGCAAGCGTTGCTGCTACGGGCATCATTTCGGTGATGGCCTCCTGCTGAAGCCCCGTGACCGAGGCCACCTGCTCTGCCACAGCCTTGCGAACGAAGGCCGGGCCGAAAAACGGCATCAGATGATCATCCATGGCAGGCGTGTTTTGAGGCGACAGAAACGACGGCATCTGAAATGCGCTTCCAGCATTCGGAAGCAGTCCCTGAAAGCCAGGAACCATCGGACCGAAATGCCGGGCACCGCTCATCGCAGCAGGCATCAGCTGGGCCATGGTTGCCCCAAGATCCTGCTCGTTCCAGCCGAAACGCTTCTGCATGTCCTTGGCGACTGCCCCAAGGTCGAAAGGAAATGGAAAACCCGGGACATCCGTCATGGCTGCTGCCTCGTAGCGATTTGATAGAAAGACATGATTATCTTTCTGACCGGCAACGTCAAATGCCGTCCGCAACAGACTTTCCCGGTCCGCTCCAATGCCGCGTGCAAATGCTGCTAGTAGGCGTAGTCCTTGAACATGATTGAAATGTCGCTGTTCCACTTTCCGTGGTAGCGCTGCAGCAGAACATCGGCCGGGCACATGCCCGCGGCAAGCCCCTCTTCGACCGCAGCGAGATGCACCTGTTCGTCAAGGTCGCCGTCGCTCAGCCGGTTCCGCCTCTTCAGACCTTCCTTGGACAGGGCCAAGGCCTCCCGAGCGACATCCAAAACAGTGCCGGATCGGAACGGGGTTTGCAGAGCTGTCTTCGGCACACTCGCACGAAGTGCATCACGCTCTTCCGCAGTCCAGTCCCGCACCAGTTGCCAGGCCTGCTCGAGGATACCCTCGTCATAAAGCAGGCCGACCCAGAAAGCCGGCAGTGCACATATGCGGCGCCAGGGGCCGCCGTCGGCACCACGCATTTCAATAAACGTTTTCAGCCTGACATCCGGGAAGAGTGTCGAGAGGTGATTGTTCCAATCGCCAAGGCTCGGCTCGGCATCCGGCACCCGGCCCTTCAGCGCACCATTCATGAAGGCACGGAACGTCGTATCCGTTACATCGTAGTAGGTGTCGCCGCGCTTGACGAAATACATCGGCACGTCGAGGGCCCATTCCACATAGGATTCAAAGCCGAAGCCATCTTCGAATGCAAACGGCAGATTGCCCGTGCGATCCGCATCCAGATCATTCCAGATCTCCGCACGGAAAGACTTGAAACCATTCACCTTCCCGTCGGTAAAGGGAGAATTGGCGAAAATGGCTGTTGCAATCGGCTGCAGCGCCAGACCGACACGCATTTTCTTCGCCATGTCAGCCTCGGACGAAAAGTCGAGGTTTACCTGAATGGTTGACGTCCGGTGCATCATGTCCAGCCCATACTTGCCGACCTTCGGCATGTAGCGGCGCATGATGTCATACCGGGACTTGGGCATCAGCGGCACCTCATCGCGCCGCCATGTCGGGGTCATTCCAGCGCCCAGAAACCCAATACCGAGCGGATCGGCGACCTGGCGCACCTGGGCCAGATGCACATTGGTTTCGCGGCAGGTTTCATGGAGTGTTTCCAGCGGCGCGCCCGACAGTTCGAACTGACCGCCCGGCTCAATCGATATCGCCCCGCCCCCTACGGGATCAGCCAAGCCGATGATTTTGCCATTGTCATCAATCCGGTCCCAACCGAGCAGCTGCTCCATGCCGGTCAGCACGGCTTCGACACCATCCGGCCCATCATAGGCGATCGGAGACAGGTCGGAGAGATGAAAGCCGAACTTCTCGTGCTCGGTCCCTATTCGAAAGCTTTCTTTCGGCTTGCACCCGGCTTCCAGTGTTGCGGCCAGGTCGGCAGTGCTTTCAATCGGCGTCGAATCGACGGTATCGCGGGCCATAAAGACTTCCCAATTCTCGAACGGCGCACAGTGCTCAGCCCCCGGCCGCGCATGGACGCAAAATGAAATCAACTCGTCGCAAGGCCGAGCAGCTTGTCGCATTTAGGACTGATTGGTCCCGATGGCAAGCAACACCAGAGTACCGGTTTGCAGATCACGCAATTCTGAAGACGTCTGTTTCCGTATCCCGGCCCCGCAAAGAGATGCTGCCGATGTTGGTTGCGTCTATTTCCGTCGAAAGCTGGGAAACCGTGTCCGCGCTTGAGAGCACAATGACCTTGGCATCCGGATCGACCTTTTTTCCGTATTCCTGCAGTCTGGCAGCAACATTCACAGCATCGCCGATCACCGTATAATTCATCCGGCTTTCCGAACCGAAGTTGCCAACCACCACCTTGCCGGTATGCACGCCAATACGCAGGCGCATGTCGATGTTGCTTGCGGCCGACAGTTTCTCAGCCAGCGCCTTGACCGAAGCGATCGCATGATCGGCATGGTCAGGCTGGTCCAGCGGAGCGCCCCAGAACGCCATGACACCGTCACCCATGTATTTGTCGATTGTGCCGTCTTCTGCGGTGATCGCCTCCGAGACCGTTTCAAAGTAGCGGTTCAAGAAAGACGCTGTTTCCTCAATACTCAAATGGGAGGCCAGGCTCGTAAAGCCTGCCAGGTCTGTGAAAACAATCGTCATTTCACGGATTTCGATTTGGCGTGGATCCGTCATACCCTCCGCAATCAAACGCTTGACCAGCTGCCGTGGGACATAGCGGGCAAAAGCCCCCAACGCCCCAAGCGTACCATTTACAGCGGAATTGACGTCGTCCAGCTCAGCAAGACGGGATGCGGGCAAAGGTTCAACATTGTCGAATTCAAGTTCCCGAATTCTGGCAGAAACCTCCGCAAGGTGCGTAAGCGGGCGCCCTAAAACCCGGCCAATGGCAAACGAAATCAGCGCGCCGACCAAAAGAGCGATACCGGCGGCATAAAATACGATGCGTGACTGATCCAGCGCCGAGCCGAAATGCTCGGCCCGGTAAAGCGTGCCGATGATCCAGCCCTTTGCAGCCCCGTCAGGAACATCTTGCATGATCGCAGTGTACATGCCGCCCTCGGCCTGAAAGACACGCCCGGTCACGCTGCCGCCCATATCATGCGACCTGTCCTGTTTCAGCCAAATCTTGTTTAAAGGAGAGGAGGTCAAATCCTCCGGCTCCGGCAGCGCCCCCTTGTCCCTGACCGCAACGTCGAAATCTCCGCTGCCGGCAATGGCGATAACCGTTTCCTTGTTTTGAAACAGGAACGGAGTTTGTCTGTCGTTTTGCCGCATCTTGTCGACAAGGCCGTCAAAGATGGCGCGCGGGTATTTGGCTGTGAGCGTCTGCCCGTTTCCAAGATCCATTTGTCCGGTCAGAACAGTGGCTTTCATGCCCTCATCGAACACAAACCCCGACCAGACCGAAGCAGGCGGAGCATCCTGCGAAGCTGTGGGAGCTTGCTGAGGCCCTTTCTCACCGGTGACGTCCAGTTGAACACCTTCCGGCATCAGCGTTTGGTAGGACGCCAGCATACTGGCGTTCACCCCGCCGGCCTCCTCATGCGCTCTCAGGCTGATCGTCCGGAAAGCGAACTCCTGTTCGCTGAAAAAGTCTTGCAGGACCTGCTGATTTCCAAACAGTGTCGCCTCCGCCCCCTGGTCGAGCAGACGCCCTGTAATGAGACGGTCGGAGAACGACATGTAGGCGATGATCACTCCGCAGATCAGAATAAGCATCACCGAAAAAACAAGCCCCAGGGCGACACCGACCGGAATCCTGACGCGCCGCCGCGGGGGGACTGTTGTGTCGAGCGGATCGCGAACCGGTTTCAGCGGGGCCGGCAGTTTAATTTCCGGCGCGGTGTCATGCGTCATCCGTCCTAACTCCCCAGTCCCCGAGTGTCGCCTGAACGACGGCTAAAGCTGCCACAGCAGCCGTATCGGCCCTTAAGATGCGCGGACCTAACGGGATCGGAGTGACAAAGGGAAGCGCCCTGAGCATCTCGCGTTCCTCCGCGGAAAACCCGCCTTCCGGGCCGATCAGGACCGCCAGCGGTTGCGGTCCGGTTTTAGCAAGCCGCGCCAGTTCACCAAGCGGGTTCTGGCTCTCCTCACCTTCATCGCAAAACAGCAGGCGCCTGCTCGGATCGCTCTTGGTCCAGCCCGCGAGCAAGTCTTTCAGCGGGCGGGCTTCCAGAACTTCAGGCACTGCAATCACACCGCATTGCTCTGCCGCTTCGATCACGTTCGCTTCCATCCGCTCCATATTGATACGGCTGGTCTGGGTGTGCTGCGTGATCACTGGCCGCAGGGCGCCGGCGCCCATTTCCACTGCCTTTTGCACCATATAGTCCAAACGCGCATGTTTGAGCGGCGCAAACAGATATTGCAGGTCAATTGCAGCCGTTTGCTCCCGGACCTTCTCGACAAGGTCGAGATGACACGCCTTCCGTCCGGTCGCCCGTATCGCGGCCAGCCATTCGCCGTCGCTGCCATTAAAAACCAGCAGATTGTCCCCGTCCTTCAGACGCAGAACATTCAGCAGGTAATTGGCCTGGCCACGGTCAGCCTCTATGGAAGCTCCGTCGGCCAGAATATGGCGGAGAAAGAGGCGCTGCATTCGGTAATCGTATCTGGTCATACCCTATAGGGTGGACGGTCCAATCAGGCATTTCAATGACCCATCTCGAAGAGACTTTGGATAGTCCCCCTTCTTCACCGGAATTACCGCCTGTCCCTGCTTGACCCTGGCAGTTCGCCAAGCCACTTTTAAAGCCCTTATCGAGGAATCATGACTTGGCC
>JBNKOQ010000032.1:0-16153 GCA_050294735.1 Roseibium sp.
CTTTCTCTTGATGATCCTTGCAGTGGTGCTGATCGTTGCCTTTCCGGGCTTGGCTCTATGGTTGCCGAAAACCATGATGTCGCACTAAAAGGGCAGTTCAGATGACGGCAGCTGCTTTGGCAGCCTTTGGGAGAGTGAAACATGGCGGACAAGTCACCGGAACAGAAATACGGTATCGGACCGGTGGTTTCCTCTTCTCATCTGGCATCCGGAGCAATGCCGGCTCTCTCGGAGATTGAGTTTGCTGTCACCATGATGGTCAACGCTTATCATCGCTGGATGAGCCGCTGCATGACCGCGAGCGGCACTGAAGGGCTCAGTCCACTCGACATTATGGTGCTGCATTCGGTCAATCACCGGGCGCGCCCGAAGACACTCGCCGATATCAGTCTGGTGCTGAATATAGAAGACACCCATACGGTGACATACGCGCTCAAGAAACTGGAGAAGGCCGGGTTCATCGAGACTGGCCGGCGCGGCAAGGAAAAGACCGTGCGTATCGCAAAGGCCGGCGAGGAAGCCTGCATGGAATACCGGCGTTTGCGTGAGGCGCTTTTGGTTGAGCCGATGAAGGCACTCGGCCTGGATGAAAACGAGCTGTCAAAGCTCGCGGCAACCCTCCGGCTTGTCTCTGGAAATTACGATCAGGCGGCACGCGCTGCTGCGGCCATGTGACGTCAACTGCAGTTGTGACGTCCGCAGGCCGTACATGCGGCTTGAATAATGCAATAATTCTTGTAATGTCGAAATATGAAGGATAACGAAGCCGTTGCAGCGCTTTCAGCCATTGCCCAGGAAGATCGTCTGGCTGCGTTCCGCCTGCTTGTGAGGGCAGGGAGGGAAGGTATTGCCTCTGGCGATCTGGCTGCAAAGCTGTCGGTGGCGCCAACGCGCATGTCTTTTCATCTGGCCACCCTGGAGCGGGGCGGGCTGATAGCCAGCCGGCGCGATGGCCGGCACATTATCTACTCTGTCCGGTTTGACAGGATGCGCAGCTTGCTTGGGTTTCTGACCAAGGATTGCTGCGGAGGACATCCGGAAGTTTGCGGGGTTCAGGCCCGCTTCGAAAAAGAGGATTGCTAAAGAGATGGCAATAACGATTTACCACAATCCGAAGTGTGGCACCTCCCGCAACACATTGGAGATGATCCGCCAGTCGGGAGAAGAGCCGGAGGTTGTCGAATACCTCAAGACCCCGCCGAGCCGGGAGCAGCTTGTGGACCTTATCAAGCGGATGGGTATTCCTGTGCGCGACCTGTTGCGCCAGAAGGGCACTCCCTACGAGGAGCTGAGCCTGTCGGATACCAAGTGGTCCGACGATGAGCTGATCGATTTCATGATGACCTATCCCATTTTGATCAACCGGCCGATTGTGGTCAGCGACAAGGGGGTTGCGCTGTGCCGCCCTTCGGAAAAGGTGCTTGATCTCCTTCCCGAAGGGGCTCTCGAAGGCTTTGTCAAGGAGGACGGGGAAGTCGTGAAGAGTGGTGCTGAAAAGTGACCGGGATTCCTGCTGAAGGGGGCGACTTTCCTGCCCTTGAGACCGCTCTGTTGAAACCCATTGACCGGGAGCAACTGTTTCAGTCCACGGATGATGCGACGCCGCCACGGGTTCTGCTGCTGTACGGTTCCTTGCGGGAACGGTCCTACAGCCGCTTTCTGACACAGGAAGCAGCGCGGCTTCTGACCTTGTTTGGGGCCGAGGCACGGATTTTCGACCCGTCCGGGCTGCCGCTTCCCGACGATGCGGAACCGGATCATCCGAAGGTTCGGGAATTACGCGACCTCTTTGCGTGGTCGGAGGCACAGGTCTGGTGTTCCCCGGAGCGGCATGGTGCCATGACCGGTATCATGAAGACGCAAATCGATTGGGTGCCGCTCAGCCTTGGCGCTGTTCGCCCGACGCAAGGCAAGGTTCTGGCCCTGATGCAGGTATCGGGCGGGTCTCAGTCCTTCAATGCCCTTAATCAGATGCGTGTTCTTGGCCGATGGATGCGAATGGTGACGATCCCGAACCAGTCTTCGGTGCCAAAGGCCTTTCTGGAGTTTGACGACGATGGCAGGATGAAACCCTCCGCCCTGTACGACAGGGTGGTGGATGTCATGGAAGAGCTGATGAAATTCACCCTGCTTTTACGCGGGCGGACCGGCTATCTCGTCGATCGCTACTCGGAACGCAAGGAAAGTGCTGCCGAGCTGTCGAAAAGGGTCAACCAGCGATCGATTTGATGTCTTCTGATGAGAGACCCGCTGCTGTTTCTTGTTCAAATTGCTCAGGAATTCCGCCGAGTTGCTGGTCTGCGGTGGCCGTTTGAATGGCTTCCTCTCGCGTTACGGTCAATGACAGAAGCGGATTCCCGACAGTTGGGTCGTTTGCCTGACGGGCCCGGTAGGTCTCGTGGGCCTGGACACTGTCCGGGCGTCCGAGCAAAAATCCTTGAACCAGATTGCATCCGGCGGCGCGCAAAAGCGTAACTTGTTCCTGATTTTCCACGCCTTCCGCCGTAATCTGTACATCGAGTGATCGGCCAAGCCCGATAATCGATGTCACGATTGCATCCGTGCTTGCATTCTTGCCCAGGGGCTTGATGAAGCTCCGGTCGATCTTGATCTTGTCGAAGGGAAAACGGCTGAGATAACTCAACGACGAGTAGCCGGTGCCGAAATCGTCCATGGCGATGGACACACCAATGGCACGGATGTTGTTCAAGGTTGCGACAACCGCGTCGGTGTTGGCGATGAGGAGACTTTCGGTAATCTCGATTTCCAGGCGGTCTGGCGCCAATCCGCTCTCTGCCAAGGCCTGAGCGACCTTCTTTTCCGTTACGCCCGGTTTGAATTGCGCAGCAGACACATTCACGGCGACACGGACAGATTGATCCGCCCAGCTGGCGGCTTCGCGGCAAGCGTGAAAAAGCACCCAGTCGCCGATTGCTTCAATCAAACCACAGTCTTCAGCCACCGGGATGAAGAGATCGGGCGGAATTTTCCCCTTCGTTGGGTGTTCCCAGCGAATGAGCGACTCATAGGCTTTCAGCTTGTTGTCGATGAGGGAGTATTGCGGTTGATAAAGCACGCTGAACTGGTCAAGGCGAAGGGCTTTCACAAGGCCTTCCTCGATTTCTTTCCGCTTCTGGGCGTCAGCATCCATTTCAGCGGTGTACCAGGCGAAGGTGGAGCGGCCAGAGTGCTTTGCGCGGTAAAGCGCCAGATCGGCGCAATGCAGGAGGCGGGAAGACCGCCAGCTGCCGTCGCTGGCCCGGGCAATGCCGATCGACAGGGAAATCTTGATTTCCTTGCCGTCGATGTTGCTGGGGACTTTGGTCGCGGCGATCATGTCCGAAGCAAGTTTGGTCAGCCGGGCAACGTCGGAGACCGATTTGATCATCACTGCGAATTCATCGCCGGACAGGCGGGCGACCAAGTGGTCTCCAAACACCGAGCGGAGCCGGTCAGCGATGACCTGCAGGAAAATATCACCTGTACCGTGGCCGTGAGTGTCATTGATCTCCTTGAACTTATCGACGTCAATAAGCATCACACCCATGTTGCTTGCCTTGGCATGAACCAGCCGAAGCGCTTCGGTCAAGCGGGCGTTGAACACGGCCCTGTTTGGCAGGCCGGTCAACGGGTCATGGTGGGCAAGGAATTCAATATCCTGATTGGTCTTGACCTGGTCGTGAAATCGCATCCAGAGCAAAAAAGACGCGAGTGCAAAGGATGCGAAGCAGAGCGCGGCGATGATCATGCTGCCGATTTGGGTGATGATTTCGAGGCTGGCTATCTGCGGAGTGTGATCGGCGACAACGATCATCGCGCCATCGACTTTGTTGGCGAAGAAATGCGGAACCACAACAAAGGAACGTTTGTTGAAACGGCCCAGCCAGTCCACGTCGATGTTTGTGAACGGAATTCTCGAATCTGGCAGTCGAGCGAGGGTCTTGCGGAGCGCGCTTTCCGGCAGGCCCGATCCTCTTATGAATTCTGCCAATGGCTGGGACAACGGAGCGTTTGCCGAAAGGTCGTCGGCGCCGGCGATGTAAACAGAGATGACTTTCGATGGTGCAAGGGCACCCGAAAGAGCCACCTTCATCATGGTCGATAACTGATTTTCCGCTTCCGTTGGACCTTTTGTTGAGGCACCTTTGCTGTTGGCAGCGGGGTCCGACCGGGACAGGCGCATGCCGTGCAGATTGGTGGATTTGTCCCCGGTCTCCACTGCATTTCTTTTCGCGATCAATTCGCTGAATTCACCTGCATGACCGGATTTCGATATGGCGCCGGTAATCTGCGCCAGCATCTGATCGACATTGTTTGTCAAAAGCCAATGGTTCGCCAGACGATTGGCTGCATAGACTCCGAAAGCAAGAAGCAGGACTACCGAAACGGTTAGGAGGAAAAGTGTAAAATTCCTGCTTTTTTCAGCTTGTTTCATTTAGATATAAGCTCTGCAAAAATGACAAGAGCGGCCAGATTACCTCTGATAGGTTTAACCATCGTGAATCACGATGCGGAAGTTCCCGGAAAACCGGGGACGCTTCAATACATCGCATTGTCTGGATACTTCCCATTAAGCTGTTCACTGGGTAAGACTGGCAAGAGCAACAGATGGGCGTTCGATTCCATTTTCTGGCATCAAAGACCGACTTGAAAATCTCGACAAGGAGCAACGTTTGAGCGTTTGGAGCAGCCTTGCCAGCATTGTGGCGGCGATCGGGTCGGGCGGTGCTCAGGTCGTTGACCGGCTTGTACAGCTCGTGCTGGCGAAGCAGGAAGGCGCGAACACTGTCGGATTTACGGTCGCGATGATCGCTCTTTCCGCGAAAATGGCCAAGGCCGACGGGGTTGTCACGACCGATGAGGTTCTGGCTTTTCAGGAATTGTTCGATGTTCCTGATGGCGAAGAACGGAATGTGGCGCGGCTGTTTAATCTGGCCAAAGAGGATGTTGCCGGCTTCGAAGTCTATGCCAAAAAGCTGGCCGACCTTTTCCCCTATGACCGCATTACGCTTATCGATATTCTTGACGGTCTTTTTCATATCGCCAAGGCCGACGGGGTCGTTCATGAAAGCGAAATTGGTTATCTGGCCCGTGTGGCCGAGGTTTTTGGGCTGAGCGAACGGGAATTCCAGCGGATTCTGGCGCGCCATGTCCGCGAAAACGGCAATCCTTACGCGGTGCTTGGGCTTGGGCCGGAGGCAAGCGATGCTGAGTTGAAAACCCAGTATCGCCGGGAAGTTCAGGAAACGCATCCGGACCGGTTGATTGCGCGCGGCGTTCCCGAGGAATTTGTCCGTATTGCCAATGACAGGCTGGCGGCTCTGAATGCTGCCTGGGCGCAGATTTGCACGGAACGAGGCATATGAGTGTTGCCAGCGATACGGGTGTGAAAGCCAGGGTCCACCCGTCTCCCAATCATGGCGAACGGGCACCGGGCGCCGCGATAGACATGCTGATCCTTCATTATACGGGGATGCAGGATGCGGAAAGCGCTCTGCGCAGGCTTTGCGACCCGCGTGCCGAAGTATCCGCGCATTACCTAGTTCAGGAAGATGGGACGATCCTCCAGTGTGTTCCTGAAGCGAGACGGGCCTGGCATGCAGGCGCGAGCTTCTGGAAAGGTGAAACCGATATCAACTCGCGTTCTATCGGCGTTGAGATTGTCAATCCTGGGCATGAATGGGGGTACCGGGACTTTCCAAAAGAGCAAGTCCAGGCAGTCTCGGAATTATGCGCGGATATTTGCCGCCGGCACGCGATAAAGCCCTGGATGGTTCTGGGGCATTCGGATGTCGCGCCTGCACGCAAGGAAGACCCTGGTGAGAAGTTTCCCTGGGGACGGCTCGCCGTGCATGGGGTCGGCCATTATGTGGAACCGGTTCCCATCAGCAGCAGTGGCCTCTTCATGCAGCAGGGGGAGAGCGGCCAACCGGTTGAGGCTGTGCAATCGATGCTTGCACTCTACGGATACGATGTGGAGATCAGCGGAGAGTTCGATGCCAGGACACAGGCAGCCGTAACCGCATTTCAGCGTCATTTCCGGCCGGCGAAGGTTGATGGCGTTGTGGACCAGTCGACCGTTGAGACCTTGCACAAACTGCTGTCCGGCCTGCCGTCCCTGTGATTCACCTAGAAACCGGACATGTGGAATGCTGCATTGCAGCAGTCGCGTATTTCGCAGATCTTGAAATCACCGCTAACATGCCAAAACAGGCTCAATTTTCGCCATTTTTAGGGCGTATTTAGCGTTAATTGCTAATTAAATAGCTAAAATTAGCGCTATTTTATGTAATAATTTGAAATATTTCGTGATCGAAGCGGGCTGATTTTCGTCCCATACGCAGGTCACTTCTCCGGCCAGCAAAAACACCCTATCACCAATAAAAATTAAGGGCTCGACTGAATGTTGAAGTCAACTGTTAAACTTGTATGGGCCGCCGGTCTTTCTCTCACCGTTCTGGCTGCGGCAACTCAGACCAGTTCCGCAAGCACATGGGTTCGCCCGGAACCGATCAAAGCGGCAAACGCCGATCCGGAAGACAGCAGCAACGTTATACAGCAGCGTGGCGGTCAGGGCTCTATCGTCCGTGTCGTGAACATGGGGTCTGCGACTTCAGAAACCAAGACCGTCGCTTCTCACTCCAAGTCTGGCCGCTCAGCGAAATCCAAACGCGCCTCGGCACGCCGGTCCTCCTATGCCAGCATGATCCGGACCGCTGCCCGCAAGCATGGTGTGCCGCTGAGCATTGCCCAGGCCGTTGTCCAGGTTGAGAGCAACTTCAACCCGCGTGCCCGTGGCAGCGCCGGCGAAGTCGGTCTCATGCAGATCAAGCCTGCAACGGCTCGCGGTATGGGATACCGGGGTTCGACCAAGGCTCTGTATGATCCGAAGACCAACCTGGAATGGGGCATGAAGTATCTGGCTGGCGCACATAAGCGCGCATCGGGTGACGTTTGCGGTACCATTTTGCGGTACAACGCCGGTCACTATGCGCGCCGCATGAATCCGGTTAGCCGCCGTTACTGCCGGAAAGTTAAGACGATTCTGGCATCGAGCTGATCGTTCGACTTCTTCCGATTGAACTTCTGAAAAAAACACCCCGTGCAATCATTGCGCGGGGTGTTTTTTGTCTGTTCAGCCGAACTTGCGTTTGGCTTCCACGAGTGAGGCCGGCACGGCCTGTTCTTCCGGGGTGTGGGTATCGGCAAGGGGCTGGCCTATTGCTGTAGCAACTGGCAAGACACCGCTCCAGATATCCAAAGCAAGATCTTCCTCATCGTCGACTGGGGGACCAGAGCGGACTTTCGTTGCGACATACTCAATGTCGATGGCCAGAAGACCGGTGGCCTTGAGCTCGTTCGGCTGTATGGGACGGCTTTCGTCCCAGCGTCCGGGGAGCAGATGGTCCGTGATCACGGCAAGGGCCTCGGCCTTGTCTTCCTCCGCAGTGACCTGGCGGGCCGTTCCATGAACAATCGCGCAGCGGTAGTTCATGGACAGGTGGAACGCTGCACGGGCAACAACAAGTCCGTCGACCAAGGTGACCGTGAACGTAACAGGTGTGCCGGTTTCCTGTTTCTTGACCGCCCGTGTTGTGCTTGCTCCATGAATGTAGAGCGTGTCGCCATCCCTGCCGTAGGCCATCGGAATGACCATGGGCTTGCCTTCATCTACAAAACCGACGTGGCCAATGAGCCCCTTGTCCAGAATGGAATAAGCCAGACCCTGGTCGTAGCTGGCACGTCTCATCTGCCGGACCTTGGCATAAGATGGCCGGTTTTCGGTTATCTTCTGATCGTGTTTCATTGGGCTTTCATTTCAGCTGGAACAACTTGTCTGGGTGTTCAGTGCCGGATAAACTGGATCTTTAAAAGATCCGGAATTCAAAAAATGACGGTACCAGATTTGCCGGAAGGTGTTCTTACCCTCGACCGCTCAGCCTCCGTGCCGCTGAGCCAGCAGATTTATCGTGGTATCCGCGATGCGGTCGGCCGGGGGGTGTTGAAGCCAGGAATGCGCTTGCCGTCATCGAGACGGCTTGCCAAGGGACTGAACATATCCCGCAACACGGTCAACACGGCGTTTGAGCTGCTGCGGGCTGAAACCATCGTGAGCGTGGGGCGGGGATCTGCTCCGGTTATCTCCGGCGGTGTCTTGCTGGAAGGTGAGCGCCGGACAGCCGCTGCTGCGGTTGCCGGTGGCAAGCTGTCCATGCGCGGGGAGCTGCTGGCGGAAAATTTGCGCAGCGAAAGCTGGGGCTTCCGGCATGGCGCGCTGCAGCCGGGTGCTCCGGCCCTGGATGCATTTCCTCACGATCTTTGGGGGCGGTGTTTGCGCCGTGCAGCGCGAGTGCCACCCACAGCAGAGCTGCTCTACGAGAATGCCCTTGGGCATCCCGCCTTGACTCATGTTCTGGCCGACTATCTGGCCAGTGAGCGCGGCGTTCGTGCTGATCCTGAGCAGATCGTGGTGACCGGCTCCATGCAGGCGGGGCTTTCCGGTTTGGCGCAGGCTTTGGCCGATCCGGGGGATCACGCCTGGATCGAGGACCCCGGATATCTCGGCGCGCGGACCGCATTCCATGGTGCGGGGCTGACCATGCGCGGGATACCGGTGGATGACGATGGTGCTGCGATTGAGCTCATGGCTGAACGAGGGGCCGCGCCGAAGCTGATCTATGTGACGCCGTCGCACAATTATCCGTTCGGTAAGCGCATGCCCCTTCAACGCCGTCTCAAGCTGATCGAGGCGGCGCGGGAGATGGGCGCCACCATTCTGGAAGATGATTACGACAGCGAGTTTCTGTTCGAGGGCAGGCCCATCGCAGCGCTGCAGGGATTGTCGACTTCGGGGGAGGTGATCTATCTCGGCACGTTCTCCAAGAGCCTGATGCCCGGGCTTAGGGTGTCCTATTGCGTGGTGCCGGAACCCTTGGTGGACGGCGTGCGGGCGGTGTTCCGCCAGACCGGGCGGATGTCCAGCGTTCACGTGCAGATGGCACTTGCGGATCTCATATCCTCCGGTGAGTACCGGGCACATCTGAAACGCATTCGCACGCTTTATCAGCAGCGTGGCAATGCGGTGGTCTCGGCTCTTCAATCGCGTTTGGGAAACCAGGTCGATGTTGAGATGCCGAAAGGCAATGTGCAGATTTCGGTGCGTTTCCGCCAGGAGGTGGATGACACGCTGATTGCCCGCCAGCTTCAGGCGCATGGATTTGCGGTTTGCCCTTTGAGCCCATGTTTTCTCGACAGATCCCCGGAGTCCGGGTTGATCGTCGGGTTCGCGGCAGCCACCGAAGCGCAGATCGAGGGGTTCGTGACTGTTTTGGGCACACTGTTTGAAGCTGTCTGAGGTCCGGGATGCTTGATGGTGCTTGCTTGACCTTGGCAGCGATCCGACCTAAGGCAGCGAAGCCAGTCGGCTGGACAGCTGCTGCCGCAAGTGCCGAAAGGCCGCGGGGGAGGAAAGTCCGGGCTCCACGGAAACACGGTGCCGGGTAACGCCCGGCGGGGGCGACCCTAGGGAAAGTGCCACAGAAAGCAAACCGCCCCGGATCATGGTGCAAACCATTTCGCAGGGTAAGGGTGAAAGGGTGGGGTAAGAGCCCACCGCGCGGACGGCAACGAACGCGGCACGGTAAACCCCACCGGGAGCAAAACCGAATAGGGATGGCGCGGGCCCTGACGCAAGTCTTGAGTCCAGGTCGGTTTCCAGACCAGTCATCCGGGTAGGTTGCGAGAGGCGTTCGGCAACGGACGTCCCAGATGAATAGCTGTCACGTGCGGAACTCCGGTTCCGTGCCATACAGAACCCGGCTTACAGGCCGGCTGGCAATTTCATCACATGGGTTTTTGACGTTCCTGATTTACGGCGGGAGCTGTCCACAGATTTACCTACGGATTCGTGCTGAGCGTAGAAACACCCATCGTGTTTTGCACAAGTCTGCGGACTCCGATTCTTCTTTTCTGTCAAGCCTTCGTTAACCATGCATGCGCCATAACTAACGTATGGGGATGAAAGGGAGCCTGGATGGCCGGAATCCAGCAGATTCCATTGACCTCCCATGAAATCCCATGTTATCCCATAAATACCCAGAACGGGGAGCGGCGACCCGGTTTTTACCGATGCCGATGGCCATGCTTTTCGTGATCTTGGGACAATTTGGGCAATGTCAGGCTGGTTGGTCTGGCTTGAGGGGTTTTATGGCCGGCTTCGTTTCGCATTTTACCAATCGGCTGGACGCCAAGGGTCGTGTTTCGATCCCTGCGCCTTTCCGTGCGGTTCTGGCGCGGGACGGCTATGAGGGCCTTTACTGCATCGCGTCGCCGCACAAGCCGGCGATCGATGCGGGTGGTAACGAGCTGGTCGGTGAGATCGAAAACAGATTGTCTGCATTCGCCAAACTTTCTCCCGGTCATGATGATCTGGCCATGGCGCTGTTCGGAGTGAGCGAAACTCCGAAGATCGACAGCGACGGGCGCATGATGGTGTCCGATTTGGTGCGTGAGAAAACCGGGATTACCGATTACGTGACCTTCGCCGGGCTGGGCTACAAGTTTCAGATTTGGGAGCCAGAAAAGTTCCGCGAGCACAGCGCAGAGGCCATGAAGCGCGCGCTCGCAATGTTGTCGGATCCACCTGTTCCGACGCACCTGCCTGGAGAATCGGCATGATGGCGCGCGGCGAACAGAGCACTGCTCCGGACGCTGGCGGACCAGCGCGTCATGTGCCGGTTCTTCTCGGGCCGGTCCTGCAATATCTGGCGCCGCAACCAGGCGAAGTCTTTGTCGATGGCACATTCGGTGCCGGTGGCTATAGCAGGGCGCTGATTGAGCTGGGCGCAAATGTGGTCGGTGTCGACCGGGATCCGGATGCGATTGCCGGTGGCCAGCAGCTGGTGCGGGAAAGCGGTAGCAGGCTGACTCTTGTTCAGGGGCAATTCGCGGATCTTGACCGGCACGCACAGGACTGCGGCCACGACAGCGTGGATGGTGTTGTGCTCGACCTTGGTGTTTCCTCCATGCAGCTGGACCAGGCGGAGCGCGGTTTTTCCTTCATGCGGGACGGCCCACTGGATATGCGGATGGAGCAAGCGGGGCCGTCCGCTGCGGATGTGGTCAATCAGCTTCCTGTTCGCGATCTGATCCGGATTATCGGGCTTCTGGGAGAAGAGAAGCGGGCAACGACTGTGGCCCATGCCATCGATAATGCGCGCAAGGAAAAGCCGTTCGAGCGCACTGCGGAGCTCTCCTCTCTGGTGGAAAAGGTTCTCGGCCGGTCACCCAAAAAGGCGCAAATCCATCCGGCAACCCGGACATTCCAGGCGTTGCGCATCTACGTGAACGGCGAGTTGCATCAAGCGGCAAAAGCGCTGGGCGCGGCGGAGAGGATCCTCAAGCCGGGTGGGCGTTTGGTTCTGGTCAGCTTCCATTCGCTGGAAGACCGGATTGTGAAACGCTTTTTTGCCGATCGCAGCAAGACAAGAGGCGGGGGGTCCCGTCACATGCCGGAGGAAGACGTGCCGCCACCGACATTTGAAATGCTGACGCGCAAAGCGGTCGATCCTGCTCCCGAAGAGGCTGAGGCCAATCCGAGGGCCCGGTCCGCCAAGCTGCGGGCAGGACGGCGCACGGGCGAAGCCGCACGAAATCTCGACATTCACTCCGTCGGCGTGCCCAGGCTCGCCGAGTTTCACGGGCTAGGGGGCTGATCCATGGTTCGTTACATCAACATCTTTTTTATACTTCTTGTCGTCGTGGGCGCCGCAGCCGTTTACGATATGAAACTAGCGGCGAAGAAATCGGCGTCCCATGTGGCGGAACTGCAGCGGGAAATCGACGAGGAGCGCGAAGCGATCCAGCATTTGAAGGCGGAATGGAGCATGCTCAATCAGCCGGAGCGTCTCCAGCGTCTTGTCGACCGGTATAACGATTATCTGAAGCTTCAGCCTTTGGACGTTCACCAGATCGTCACGCCCCAGGAGTTGCCGGCCCGCCCAGTCATGCTGGAGCCGATCGGCGGAGAAGACACGCTCGGCGGTTATGCCGGTACTTCCAAGGTGATCAGGTGAGGATGCGTTTATGACAATGACAGCAGAATCCACCTCTTTCTTGCAAGTGCGTCCGCGCCGTCCGCGGGCAACGGCTGGCTCTATTTCCTCGGGTGCTGTGAAATCCCGTGTTTATGTCGCCATGGCGGCGTTTGCCTTTGTGTATTTGGCAATCGGCGCAAGGCTTGTGTCCCTTGCCCAGATGGATGAGGCGCCATCGTCTGCGTGGATTTCGGCTCAGGATTCTGTTGCAGCTTCGCGCCCGGACCTGATCGACCGGAACGGCGAAATTCTGGCAACCGATATCAAGACCGCTTCGCTCTATGCGGAGCCGCGGCGTATTCTGGATGTCGATGAAGCCGTGGAAGGCTTGACCCGCGTTCTGCCGGAGCTCGATGCGTCCGTCGTTCGCCGTCGTCTCGACAGCCGTGCGGGTTTTGTCTGGCTCAAAAGGGAGCTGTCGCCGGATCAGGCGGAGCGGGTACACGATCTTGGTTTGCCGGGAATCGGTTTTCTCTCCGAGAGCCAGCGGTTTTATCCAGGTGGCCCGACCGCAGGGCATATTGTTGGTTCGGTCAATGTCGATAACGCAGGTCTGACGGGCATCGAGAAATACATCGACAAGGAATGGCTCAGCGATCTGCGGGATCTTGGCTTTGCCTCCGACCGCACGATGGAGCCGGTCAAGCTGGCCATGGATCTCAGGGTCCAGCACGTTGTCCGTGACGAACTGGTCAAGGGGATGGAGCGCTTCAAGGCGATTGCCGCGGTGGAGATCGTGCTGGATGCGAAGACTGGCGAAGTCGTCGCGATGTCTTCGGTTCCCGACTACGATCCGAACGACCGCGCTCAGGCTCTTGAAAAGGACAGGCTCAATCGGGCAACCGGGGGCGTTTACGAGATGGGTTCGGTTTTCAAGACATTCACGCTGGCCATGGCGCTTGATTCCGGCAAGGTTTCGATCAACGACAGCTTCGATGCAACGCGTCCGATCCGGGCTCACGGACGAACAATTACGGATTTCCACGGAAAAAACCGTATCCTGTCGGTGCCGGAAATCTTCATCTATTCGTCCAACATCGGCACGATCAAGATGATGCTCGCGACGGGCATCCACAAACAGCAAGAGTTTCTCAGCCGTCTTGGCCTGACAACGCGGCTCAATACAGAACTGCCGGAAAATGCCACGCCGCTGCTGCCGCCGAAGTGGAACGAACTGGCGGCGATGACGATCTCTTTCGGTCACGGGATCTCGGTGACCCCGATGCAAACCGCTGTCGCAGCAGCTGCTCTGGTCAATGGCGGCACATTGCTGCCGCCGACCTTTCTGCCACGCTCTGAAGAAGATGCTAAGGCATTGGGGAAACGCGTTGTTTCCGAAAAGACAAGCCGCATGATGCGCTATCTGTTTAGGCTAAACGTTCTGTCTGGCTCCGGCCGGAAGGCAAAAGTTCCAGGGTATACCGTCGGCGGTAAAACCGGAACGGCGGAGAAGATCGAGAACGGCCGCTATGTGTCGACCAAACGGCGCAACTCCTTCCTGTCTGCCTTCCCGATGGACGATCCGCGTTATGTGGTTCTGGTTGTCATCGATGAGCCAAAACGGGAGAACGAGAGAAGCGGTGCGACCGCTGGCTGGAACGCAGCGCCCATGGTCGGCTCGATCATTCGCAGAGCGGCTCCAATGCTTGGGGTCATGCCACGGTTCGGCGAGGGAGAAGAACCGATCGAAATATCCTATTAAGAGCCAGGGAAGTCCGGCGGGGTCGCAGCTGTTCCGGTCTTTCCAACTTGGCTCTAGACGATGCACACACGGGACTGACGTATGATATGCAGCTTGAACAACTTGCTTCCGGCCTGACGGCTCAGGATGTCGCAGTTCCGGATGGAGCTGGCGGCATTTCCATTTCAGGGCTGACGGCTGACAGCCGACAGGTCAAAACAGGCTTTCTTTTCGCCGCGCTCAAAGGGGGGCGGGTCGACGGTACTCTTTTTGCCGGGAAAGCTGTTGAGGCTGGAGCTGTTGCCATCCTGTGCGCGGAGGACGCGGCCGAGCGTTTGCGTGATGAACTGCCGGATGGAGTGGCTGTTTTGGGCAGTGCCGAGCCGCGCCGGGCATTGGCGTTGCTGGCCGCGCGGTTCTATCCCAAACAACCCAAAATCACCGTTGCTGTGACAGGAACCAGCGGCAAGACATCGGTCGCGCATTTTGTCCGCCAGATTTTCCAGTTTGCCGGTCACGCGGCTGCGAGCCTGGGAACCATTGGAACCGTGACGGCAGATGGCCGGGTCTATGGGGGGCTGACCACGCCTGATCCGGTTGCGCTGCATGCTGAGCTGAGCCGACTGGCCGAGACGGGCATCACGCATGCCGCCTTGGAAGCCTCAAGCCACGGGCTCGACCAGCATCGCCTTGACGGTGTCCGTATCGCCGCCGCCGGATTTACCAATCTGGGGCGCGATCACATGGATTATCATGCGACCGTCGAAGATTATCTGAATGCCAAGCTGAGACTTTTCTGGGACCTTTTGCCAGCTGGCGGGACTGTGGTTGTCGATCCGGGCGAAAAATACGCCGACCGGGTGATTGCTGTGGCGAAAGAGCGGCAGTTGCCGCTTTTGACCGTTGGCGAAACAGGCAAAGATCTGAGCCTGACAGGCTTGCGGCAATCCGGCTTCGGACAGATTCTGACCCTGGCAACGCCACGCGGCGAATACACGGTGTCCTTGCCGCTGGTCGGTAGGTTTCAAGTGTCGAACGCATTGATTGCAGCCGGGCTGGCAATCGCTGTTGGACACGAGACCGGAACCGTTCTGCGCGCATTGGAAAATCTGAAGGGAGCTCCCGGACGGCTGGAGTTTGCCGGGCGCACCCGCAACGGTGCGCTGGTGGTGATAGACTATGCCCACAAGCCTGATGCGCTTGAAAATGTCCTGACGGCTCTTCGCCCTTTCACGGAGGGCAAGCTTTCCGTGATTGTCGGCGCCGGTGGCGACAGGGATCCGGGCAAGCGCGTTCTGATGGGAAAAGCCGCCGCGGATCGCGCCGACCTGGTGATCGTCACGGATGACAATCCGCGCAGCGAGGATCCGGCGGAGATTCGCAAGGCCGTTCTGGAAGGGGCCCCCGGTGCTCTGGAAATCGGAGACCGGCATGAGGCTATTCAAGAGGCGGTTAAACGTCTTCAGCCGGGCGATGTTCTGTGTGTTGCGGGAAAAGGTCATGAAACGGGCCAGATTGTCGGCGACACGGTGCTTCCCTTTTCAGATCATGAGGCAGTGGCCGAAGCCATCGCCGCGGGAGGCAATGGATGAGCGAGCCGCTTTGGACCCTTGAAGACTTTCTGGATGCGACCGGTGGCATGTCACGGGGTGAGCCGGAAGATGTCATTACCGGGATTTCCATCGACAGCCGGACGCTTCAGCCTGGCGAGGCCTATGTTGCGATCAAGGGGGACCGGTTCGACGGTCATGATTTCGCCGGGGCCGCGCTGGCCGCCGGTGCGGCTCTGGCGCTTATCGCTGAAGAGCGTCTTGCGGATTTGCCCGATGACGGGCGGTATGTCGTTGTCGAAGATCCGCTGGAGGCCTTGCGTCAGCTTGGTGTTGCGGCACGGGCGCGGACACCGGCCAGGATCATCGCTGTCACGGGGTCCGTCGGAAAGACCGGCACCAAGGAAGCCCTGCGGCTTTGTCTGGAACCTTCCGGCAAGGTGCATGCGTCCGTTGCTTCGTTCAACAACCACTGGGGGGTGCCGCTGACACTCGCCCGGATGCCTGCCGATACCGAGTACGGCGTCTTTGAAATCGGCATGAATCATGCCGGTGAAATCACGCCGCTGGTTAAGATGGTCCGGCCCCATGCTGCCATCATCACGACGGTCCAGCCGGTGCATCTGGAGTTTTTCGGCTCCGTGGAAAAAATCGCCCAGGCAAAAGCGGAGATCTTCAGCGGCCTTGAGCCCGGCGGTGTTGCCATTCTCAACCGGGACAACAATCAGTTCGATTTGCTGACGTTTCTGGCTGCAACAGCGGGTGTGCGGGAGATAAAGACCTTCGGCGAAGATCCATCATCAGATGCGGTGCTGCGGTCCTTTGAC
>JBNKOQ010000033.1:0-16086 GCA_050294735.1 Roseibium sp.
CCTGGCCGCCGCCGATGCACATCGTCACGATGGCGTACTTGCCGCCGCGACGCTTGAGCTCGTGCAGCGCGGTCGCGGTCAGCTTGGCGCCGGTGCAGCCGAGCGGGTGACCGAGCGCGATGGCGCCGCCGTTGACGTTGACGATGCCGGGATCGACGCCCAGGTCGCGGATGACCATCAGCGCTTGGGCGGCGAAGGCTTCGTTGGCCTCGACCAGATCCAGATCCGCCGCCGACCAGCCGGCTTTTTCGAGAGCCTTGCGGGATGACGGAATTGGGCCGGAGCCCATGACGGCGGGATCGACGCCGGCGGTTGCCCAGGACGCAATGCGCGCGAGCGGTGTCAGGCCGCGCTTTTCCGCTTCAGCAGCGCTCATGACCACAAGTGCCGCGGCGCCGTCGTTGAGACCGGAAGCATTGGCCGCGGTGACAGTGCCGTCTTTGGTGAAGGCTGGGCGCAATTTCGCGATGCTGTCCAGGGTCGCGCCATGACGGATGTATTCGTCGTCCTCGACGATGGTGTCACCCTTCCGGCCCTTGATGGTGACGTTGGTGATTTCATCCTTGAACTTGCCGGCCTTCTGCGCGGCTTCCGCCTTGTTCTGGGAGGCGAGGGCGAATTCATCCTGCTGTTCGCGGGAAATCTGCCATTTTTCGGCAACGTTCTCGGCGGTTTGCCCCATGTGATAGCCGTTGAAAGCATCCCACAGGCCGTCCTTGATCATGGTGTCGAGCATTTTCATGTCGCCCATTTTTGTGCCGGAGCGCAGATGTGCGACATGCGGGGCCATGGACATGGACTCCATGCCACCTGCAACGATGATCGACGCGTCACCATTGGCGATCTGCTGCATTCCCAGGGCCACGGCGCGCAGGCCAGAGCCGCAGAGCTGATTGAGGCCCCAGGCTGTGGCGCTTTCTGAAATACCGGCGGCAATTGCGGCCTGGCGGGCGGGGTTTTGCCCCTGGCCAGCGGTAAGCACTTGGCCGAATATGACTTCGTCAACCTGATCGCCGCTTACGCCGGCTTTTTCCAGGGCCGCTTTGATGACAATGGCCCCGAGCTCATGGGCAGGGGTCTTGGCAAATGATCCGTTGAACGAGCCAACAGCTGTGCGCGTTGCGCTGACAATGACTACATCGGTGGAAGCGCTCATTACAAACTCCGGGTGTTATCCTCCAGGCAGGGCCGCTTCACGTTCTACCGTTGTCCATATTGGCAAAGTGACCCTTTCACTGCTGACTAGAAACCGCGGCCAAAACGAAGTCAACCGGAATGCCACCTATAAAAATACGCTTTTCGCATCTGCGGCATCATCCTTTCGTCGCTGCATATAAAAAGGCTGGCCAGTGCCGCCGATATTGGCTTAGTCTGCCTTCTGGAGGAACTGGCGACAGGTTCTAGCAACTTGTCGTCAAACGGGAACTTGCCGCGAGGCTCCTTGAATCGGAAGACGGGAATGGCAAAGACCAACGAGCCAACTATCATTAAAAAGTATGCGAACCGGCGTCTCTACAACACCGGCACCAGCACCTATGTGACACTTGAAGACCTGGCAGTGATGGTGAAGGGAGGAGAGGATTTTATCGTCTATGATGCAAAATCCGGGGACGATATTACACGTTCTGTCCTGACGCAGATTATCTTCGAGCAGGAAGGAAAGGGGCAGAATCTTCTGCCCGTTGCATTCCTGAGGCAGCTGATCGGGTTCTATGGCGACAGCATGCAGGGAATCGTGCCCAGCTTTCTGGAATATTCGATGACATCCCTGACCCAGGAACAGGAGAAGCTGCGTTCGCAGATGACAGACGCTTTCGGCGTCACCGCGTTCGATGCGATTGAAGATCAGGTCAAGCGTAACGCCGAGATGTTTGAACGGGCGATGAAGATGTTCATGCCTTTTCCTGGCGGAGAAGGCGGTGCCGCAGCTACAGGAACCGGTTCGGATGCCGCGACCAAACCGTCCAAATCGGAAGCATCGGATCTTGATGACATGAAGCGTCAGCTGTCCGAGATGCAGGCAAAAATAAACGCGCTGGGCGATAAAAGCTGACGGTTTCAGGTTAATCCTGACGAAAAGCAGGAGAGTTGAGACTCTCCTGCATCAATATGCGAAAGGCTCAGCCGGGGTGGCAACTGCGCCTGTTTTACCTTCCGCCTAGCCGCAATCGGCGACGAGCCCCACTGCGGCAATACCGGCAAGGGCTGCCGCTTCGTCGTTGTCTGAAGTATCGCCGGTGATCCCGACCGCGCCGACAACATCCCCTTCGTCATCTTTCATCAGAACGCCGCCTGGAACGGGGACGATCGTTCCGCCCGAAACGCCGTTGAGGGACTGGACGAAATGTGGACGGCTTTCGGCATTGGCATTCAGCCAGCGGGTGCCCGTGCCGATGGCCACTGCACCAAAGGCCTTACCGGATGCGATTTGCGGCCGCATGATCGACGCACCGTCCTGCCGGGACAGGGAGACCATATGGCCGCCGGCATCGAGAACCGCTACGGTCAAAGGCTTCAGCTTCAGCTCGGCGGCTTTTTCGAAAGCGGCAGAAGTAATTTGCTCGGCCATTGAAAGAGTTAGTTTGCGCATCGGGTTGGTTCTCCCTTAGAACTTGTGCCACTTGGTCCTGATTGGCTATCAGATCCCGCCTAGGGGGACCAGAAGCATTAACAACCAAAGATTTCCTCCTGGGAGGAAAAACTCTGGAGGTGGAATTTGAGACGCGATTTTGAGGCTCCCGGCCGCTCCCCTGTTTTTGCCCGCGAGGCGGCTGTCGCCACGTCGCATCCTTTGGCGACCAGCGCAGCGCTCGAAGTTCTGCAATCGGGCGGCAATGCCGTGGATGCCGCGATCGCCGCGTCTGCGGTGCAGGCTGTCGTTGAACCCCAAATGACCGGGATTGGTGGAGACTGTTTCGCCATTGTGACGGACCCGGATGGCCGGATGGCCGGGTTCAATGGATCCGGAGCGGCGCCGAAAGGCATCAGCCCTGACGTTCTGGCCGAAAAAGGCATTGAGGAGCTGACCCCGACATCGCCTCATTCGGTTACCGTGCCGGGTGCCATCCGGGCGTGGGAGACCTTGCTGAAGGCCCATGGCAGCCGTGATTTCAAAGTGCTGTTCAAGCGGGCCATTGAATATGCCGAGAGCGGATTTCCCGTTGCTCCGCGCGTTCAGCGGGACTGGCAACAAAATGTGGATCGCATCAGCGGGTCCGCCGCTGCGAAAGCTGTTTATCTGCCGGGCGGGAAGGTTCCTGAGGTCGGGCAAGTCGTCAAGTTTCCGCATCTTGCCGAAACCCTGAAAGCGATTGCCGAGGGCGGTGCGGATGCGTTCTACACCGGCGCTGTGGCGGACGATATTGTCTCGACCTTGCAAGGCCTGGGTGGTGTGATGACCGGTGACGATCTGGCTGCCTGCCATACCACCGCGGTCTCGCCGGTTGTGCGCGATTACCGCGGGCACACCATTGCGGAGTTGCCACCCAATGGGCAAGGGGTCGTCGCACTCGTTATTCTCGGGCTGCTGGAGCGGTTTGATCTGGAAAACCTCGATCCGCTGGGTCCTGAACGGTTGCATCTGGAGATGGAAGCGGCGCGCATTGGATATGCTGTCCGGGACAAGTTCGTGACAGATCCCGGTTACATGGAAATCTGTCATTCGAATCTGATTGCCGAAGACTACCTTGATCAATTGGCAAAGATGATTGACCCGCAGCGCAGGATTGCCAAGCTGCCAGGGTCCAGCCTCGCGCCCCAGACGGATACGATCTATCTGACTGTCGTCGACAAGGACGGACTGTCAGTTTCTTTCATCAATTCCGTCTTCAATGCTTTCGGTAGCGGCATTCTCGCAGCCGAAAGCGGTGTGCTGCTGCATAACCGTGGATTTGTGTTCAAAGCGAAACCCGGCCACGCTAATACGATCGCGGGTGGCAAGCGTCCGATGCACACAATTATTCCCGCCATGGGTCTGAAGGACGGGGCACCGTGGCTGTCCTTCGGCGTGATGGGCGGGCATTATCAGGCCTGTGGTCACGCCCATCTGATCTCCAATATTGTCGATTACGGCATGGATGTTCAGATGGCGATCGACTTTCCGCGCATGTTCTTCGATATGAAGACCCATGCATTGGAAGCTGAGAAAATGATTCCGCAGGCGACGCTTGACGGATTGCTGTCGCGCGGTCACGAGGTGCGCCGGGCCAATGGCCCAATTGGTGGCAGTCAGGCAATCATGATCGACAAGGTCCGGAAAATCCTGATTGCCGGATCGGACCCGCGCAAGGATGGCCACGCGGCGGGTTATTGAGCGGCTGCTGCTGCAATCCCCGGGAATTGCTCTTCTCACGCCACAGCGGAGAATGACGATACGCTGGACCGCGTGGCATAGGTGCGGTTCGCGGCAAGAGCATATTCCGCCTTGCCGTCTCTCTGCACGCTCGCGCCAACGAATGCGTTGATGGCTGCATAGGTTTCAGGGGCGATGGTGTCACGGGTAACGCTGAACGCCTGATACGGGGCAGGCTGGTTGCCGGCGGATGCAGCAGCGGCATAGGCTCGGCGCTCGCTTTCTGTTTCTCCTAGAGACGCCCGTTTGGCGAAAACGTTGTGCTGGGTGATGGCGGATACCGGGTTTACCTGCATGATCTTGCCTCCCTGTGTCGGCCGGTCTGCGGCCTGTGGTTGGGTCTGGCGGATCAGGAACCTCCCTGAACCTGTTATTATAGGTACTGCCGAAACTGACGAGGGGATGTGTTAGCCGTCACACTTCGCGCTATTTGCGAACCGTGACAGGGATACTGAACCAAGACAGAGGACCGGAGGGAGCGGACCGCGCCCGGAAGAGGTCTTTTCAACCTGTCGTCGCGGGTGTCGCCAGTTGGCTTGAAGGCCGAGATAACAGGCACTTCCAAGACAGAGCAATAGAGCCGGATAGAGATTTTTCGGAGCTGTCTTGAATTTTTGACGTCTTATTTCATTTTTGTTCTGCAAATGATGGCATCAAAACTAAGCTGGGTTTTCTCACTTCGGCATCAGTGCAGTCTTCAGAGGGGAAGAGCTGATCAAGTTTACCGGCTGAGGGACTGTTTTTCTGCGTTTTCACAGCTTCAGAAAAATTTGAGACAAGCTCTATAGGATAATGAAAACGCTTGATCCAATTACGTGATCAGAGGATCTTGCCGTCAAATAATAGATCGCTTGGGGATTCTAGGTCGGGATCGACTTTCCGGGTTAGTCATTGATGGGAACGGCAAGAACGAATGCGAAGTCCAAGCCTGAAATCGGTCATCCTGACTTTGTTCCTGATTTTGACCGTTCCGGTTTTCGTCGGCGTCATAGCGTTTAACTACTTGTCCAGCGAATCCATCGCGCGCAGCGACTCGCTGAAGAGGATCGAACAACACCAGTCGAACGCCGCCGCCAGTGTCGAAAATCTTTTCCGGGAAGTTTCGGCCAGCGTAGAAACAATGGCCAGTGCCGGCCGCATCCAGCCCGACCTGTTCCAGGGTCTCAGTTCTTTGGATTTTCTGGATGCCGTGGCGCGTGGAACGCCGGACGTTCTCAGTGCCTACGTCGGCCTTGAAGCCAACGGTACCTTCCTGCAGGCCAGGCGGATGATGGAAGGGCACGATGTTCATGGCAAGCCCTTGCCCGGCGGCACAACCTTCGCTCATCGCTGGATCATACCCAATTCGGACGGAACGTCTGATGAAACTTACAAATTCCTGAGCGCAAATAATCAGGTCATGGGGACATCGCGTGCGGCCAGCGCCTATGATCCACGCAAACGGCTCTGGTACAGGGTGACAAAGGCCGCTGATGCGCTCACCATTTCGGATCCCGATCTGTTTGCCACTTTGTCATTGGTTGGTTTCACCATTGCCGCTCCGATCTATTGGAATGACCAGTTCTCGGGCATCGTTGCGATCGATCTGACGCTTGATGGTCTCTCAAGCTATCTAGCCGACCGCAAGGTCAGTGCAAATTCTGTTGGGTTCATTCTGGACGGCCATGGCAATATCATTGCGAATTCCAAGGAGCGCACGGTCGCTCAGCAGAACGGGGACAAACTGAGACTGACCCATGTAACCGAGTGGGCAGATCAGTTGATAGGCGTCGTTTACAGCCAGCGGGACATCCAGGATCGTGGTGCGCAATCCTATTTTGTCCGTCACGCTGGCAAGGAATACGTAGCCTCACTCAAGCCGATTGAATCCGTCGCGAACAAGGACTGGCAGATCTTCGTCATCGCGCCGATGGACGACTTCAACGCTGAAATAAAGAGCAATAACCGCAGGATGCTGTTGTTGGGCCTTGGGGCTACTTGCCTGCAGATCCTGATCATTTGGCTGCTGGCCCAGAAATTGTCGACACCGCTTGAACGGTTGGCGAGCAGCGTGGAAAACATCCGCGACCTTCGGCAGGAAACAATAATCGATCTGCCTAATACACGTGTGCGGGAAATTGCGATGCTATCCCGCGCGGTCGAAACGCTGGACACCGCGATCCGGTCCTTCGCGTCGTTTGTACCGGTAAGCTTGGTCAGGGACTTGCTCCAGTCCGAACAGAAACTGGAAATTGGCGGTAGCAGCCGGTTTCTGACGATTTTTTTCTCGGACATCGAAGGGTTTTCCGACCTCTCCGAAAGAATCCCGTCCAAAGAACTGGTTCAAAGGATTTCAGACTATCTGAACATCGCGACAAAATCGGTGAATCGTGAAGCGGGCACGATCGACAAATTTATTGGCGATGGCGTCATGGCGTTCTGGGGGGCTCCCACCATCATGGAGGACCATGCCCGGCGGGCTTGTATGGCGGCGCTGCATATCCAGCGCGCGGTGGACGCGTTGAATGCTGAGGTGCTGGCTGGCGGGGGCAAACCGCTCAACGTGAGGATCGGTATCCATAGCGATGCGGTGATCGTCGGGAACGTCGGTTCGTCCGAACGGATGAGCTATACGGTGCTTGGTGATGGCGTGAACATCGCCTCACGTCTGGAGGAGCTGAACAAAGCCTACGGAACCAACATCTGTCTCAGCCACTCTGTTTACAAGGAAGCGGGCGACAGTCTCTGTGTCCGGCCGATCGGAGATGTCCGGGTCAAGGGACGGCGTGCAAGCATCACAGTCTACGAGTTGCTGGGTGCGCTTGGTCAAGGGGCGGAATATGAGCCGACGGACGAGATCCTGCAACTCGCCGAAATCAGCCGTCATGCGTTCGAGAAGCGCACGGCAGGGGATGATGAGGGGGCGATCGCACTCTATCGCAAAATTTTGAAAGACTTCCCGGACGACCCGGTCGCACGGGCAGTTCTCGCCGAAATGGGTACCGAGAGTTGAACCCGGCCCAATGACCTTGATTGAACGGGCGTCACCTAGCCTGTCTGATGAGCGTCTGTGAAGCGGGCTGTTACAAGCCTGTGCAGCAGGCGGGACGAGGCGACTACGGTCTGCATCAAACCGAAAAATACCAGCACTGTCAGCGCATATAACACGAACCGCCAGACCGAGCCGCCAAGCAGCTCTGCTTCGGACAGAATGACACTCATGGCCTCGTTCACACCTATTGCCGCTCCAAAGCAGGATGCTGAAACGAGGATTTGAAAGGACCGGGCCATGTTTGGGATCAGCAACATTGCCGCGCGATGCGCCCCTCGCCGCCACTGCGCCAAGGCTTCGCTGACCTGATCATAGGCATAGGAGGTAATGTAGGGCAGGCATGCCAGGGTCACGAACATGATCTTGGGGTCGGCGAAGTAGACTTCAAGTGCCGAATAGTGAGGGCGCAGAACGCCCGCGAGGAAGAACATTGCAATGAACACCGGAGTGGCCCGCAGGATCGAGATGGATGACTCGATACCCCATCTCACCACCGGATTTCGGACTTGACTCAGTAAGGCCAGAAGTCCGCCGCTTACCAGACCGATCACCAGGGCAGAGATCGCGATCTCGAAGTTGACCAGCAAACCGTCGGCAATGCGCAGCGGCAAATCATTTGAGAATGGTCCAATCATCGCGTCAGCCTTTCGGTTCCAGCCGCTCGATGCTCGCACGTAGCCTTCGGCTGAGGCGCACCACGATCATGACGACCAAAACATAGAAGATCAAAAGAATCCAATATGTTGTGGCCTGGTTTCGGGAGAACGACGTGATGTCGTTGAGCGCATTGGTAAGGTCGGCCACCCCGACAAAGCTGGCTGCCGAAATTCCGCGCGTTGCATTGGTCAGGAAAGCTTCGATCTGCGAGGCTGATCGGATGACCGCCTTGCGCCAGCGCTGTCCCATTCCGTTCGCTGAATCCAGGGACCGCCAGGCGTCGGCGATTGCCTGGCCGGCAAAGGCTCCGTTCATGAGGGCGATAGAAAGGATGGCGACCAGCAGTGCCACAACCTGCGAATAGGAGAACAGGCTGTTTGCCGCCGTGGCAACGAAGACCAGGATCAGGATCGGAGGGCTGCTTTGGAAAACCGCCAGCAGGACCGCCAGTGGCCATTTCAGCATCCTGTTTTCCGAAGTCAGGCAAAAGGCGAAGATGAAACTCATGACCAGGGTGGCGATCATTGCACCGGCTACGGCGATCAGTGACACCTGGATGCCATTGGTGAAAAGATCCCAGGCAACTTCGCTGTAAAACACGGCAAGGTTTTCTTGGGCCCAGGCATAGGCCGATTCAACAAAAGCCTTGAATGGACTTGGAGTAAGTTCGGCCTTCAGGGGGGGAGACAAACATTTCAATGGGGCCTGTTGACATTCGTCACGCTGCCACAGGGTTTGCATGCGTTCGAGATATTCGGTCTCTATCAAATGCGGCCGGGCAAGATCCAGCAGCACACCTTCTGCATGCAGGTCGATCGAGAGCCGGTCGAGCAGGGTGGCCAGTTGGTCGCTTCCTTGGAGAGAAACTGCCATGCCCCAGGGAATTTCACCAAATCCAAGCTTGCGTTCGAATTGTGCCGCCGTCTCGGGATCAGCCATGGCATCGGCCAAAACACTGTCGTCTTGCGCAATGAAGGTGCAGGTGCCGGATCGCAGGTTCGACACCAGCCGGGCCGGTGTGTCGAACAGCATCACCCTGGCCACGCGTGGCACGAGCAGCGTATTCGCATAGTTGCCGACTGTTGTGCAGACCGTTTTGTCCGACATGTCTCCCCACGAGCCGATCTTCAACCGCTTTGGCCCAATGACGACTGTCTGGCTGGAATAATAGTGCGGCCGGATGAAACGCGCGTTGGCGTCGCGGGTCGAATTGTGGCCCATGGTGGCGATGACCAAATCGATCTGGCCATCAGACAGGGCGGAAATTCGCGTCACCGGGGTGACATCGACGAATTCGACCTTAACGCCCAGAATTGCGCCGATCTGTTCCGCAACATCGATCTCAAAACCTTCGCGTATGCCTTGATGCTTGGTGGCAAATCGGGAATATCCACCGCGTACACCGACGCGGATTATGCCATTGCAGATGATGTCGAACAGGCGGTCGCCTCGCTCAGCATCGTTGCACCGGGGAAGCGCTTCAGTCCGGGCTTGTTCGACCAGCGAAGATGCCGTCTGGCTCGCTGCCTTCGAGGGCAGGGGCAGAAGCATCAGAGCGAGTAATAGCAACGGCAGCAGGGGTCTTGGCATCTGGTTTCCCGGTTTCAGGCCCAACTTGCGACTGCCAGGCAGACACGGCCAAAAACATGCTGCCCCAAGGTAAATACATCGTTTCCATAACCGCCGGGGCCATGGGTCAATGCGGACACTTTGAGCGGAGACAGGTGAACGATCGTTTCGCGGCAGGTGCGCAGTGACAGTCCTTGCTCCTGCAAACGGTTTCGGGTCCGTTCAATTCCAATAAAGCGGTTGTGGGTGAAAACAGCCATTCCTGCAGGGGCGAGATGCCGCGGCAGACCCTCAAGGAACGGGTCGAGCAGAGTGCGCCCGTCTGCCCCGCCCATGGCCCAACTGGGCAAGCGCCCAGGCAGCGTCAAAGCAGGGGTGGGGAAATGAGGCAGGTTGGCAAGGATCAAGTCAAACCGGCTTGTGCCGTGAGGTTGCCAGAGAGGTCCAAGGAGACAGCTCAAATCAGCCGATCCCTGCGGCAATTGGCCGAACGAAGCCGACACCGTGTCAAGCGCACTGCGCTCGACGTCACTCACCGTTACAGACCGCGCTCCGAGCAATGCGGCCTGCATGGCAACAACACCGCTGCCGGTGCCGATTTCACAGACATTCCGATCTACAATCTGCTTGGCATTCTCATGCAGAAAGCCAAGCAGCATGCTCGTGTATTCGGTCGGAGAAAAGAGGTCGGAAGACTTTTGCGAACCCGCTTTTGCGGAGGTGGATGCGGTGTGGTCAGTCATGGATCACGCGGAAAGTGGAAATTGCAAGCTGGCAGCCGATAATCATCGGGGACCGTGCTCGGGCAGGGAATTGTTCCATATTGGAATGACGCATCAGAACCGTACTTTCCTATATTCCCGGGCAGGATCCTCGATGACCTGCCGTTCGACGGCAAGGATCGCCCAATCCAAGAGGCAGCAACCGGGCAGAAAAGCACGTGCTGCAAAATTGGTGGATCGAGCATGGTCGACCATTCAACATAGCCCGCAAATCAATCGCGGTGCATTTGGGAGTTGGAAAAGTTAAGGAAGCTTGAAAAGCGCTCCCGTAGGGGGAGAAAACCGCCCGCCATCGGAAAGGTGAAACAAGTCCTTGTTACACCTTTGCAGTTACCGGTGCGGTCGAGCGGCGTTCGACAAGTTTCACGGCTGTTTCCGTATAGGTTGCCAGTTTGTCTTGGGACTTTATGCGCTCTATCAGCCGGTTAACGCTCCGCTCTCCAATGTCTTCGGCCTCGACATGAATGGTTGTAAGCGGGACCGAGTTCATTGCAGCGGTCGGTATATCGTCGAAACCAACAACCGAAACATCGTCGGGAACGTTCAGACCGACCTCGTTCAAAGCCGCGATTGCGCCGAAAGCGCATTCGTCATTGCAGCACAAAATAGCTGTGAAATCTGCCGGTCTTCCGGCATCGAGACGGTCTTTGATTGCCTTGTACGCAAGGTTCGACCGCATGGCGTCGAGCTCGATTGTCAGGTCTTCATGGGTATCGAGACCTGCTTCGCGCATTGCCTTCCGGCTTCCGGCAATTCTGTCGCGAATCGTCGGGCGTTTTGAGTGGGAGAGTATCAGGATACGGCTGTGGCCATTTTCGATCAGGTGCTGTGCTCCGAGATAGCCGCCCGTTCGATTTGCCGGCGCAACGGAATCGAGCCGCATCAGCGGCTCTCTGCCATTTACGATAACGGCCGGCACCCCGCGATCGTAAATGGATTGCACCAGGTCCTCGTGCTGCATGGAGAAAAGCAGATAACCCGAGGTCTCATCGTCCGTCGTCAGCTGCGCAAGGCTGGATGGTCCGACAAGTTTCATTGACAGGGAAAGCCCCAGTTCACGTGCTCTTTTTTCAATGCCGCGCTGGACAGCGAGCATGAACTCGCCGGACGAACTTTCGGCCAGGTGCAGGTCGGAGATCAAAGTGATCTGCGCGGTGTTTTGAGCTGCTCCTTGATAGTTCAGCTTTTCGGCTGCCGACTGAATGCGGTCACGAACCTTTCCAGAGATCCCCGGAGCTCCGGCAAGTGCGCGCGATACGGTGCTGATGGATACGCCGACGGCTTCCGCAACATCGCGAAGCGTAACCTTGTTTACGGAAACTGCGGGATTTTCTCCCTTTTCAGGGCGCTCCTCGATTTCAGCCATTCACGGTTCCCGTTCAATTTAAATCGTCAATCAGGTTCTTCCCTACTTTCTTCAGGAATTTTTCACAAGACGCTCAAGAAAGAAAATTACCGCAAATTATGCAAATTTGCATAAAATGAAAAAATTGTTGACTTTTGCATGTTTGCGCGGCTGGAATATTGCAAAGAACGCAACTGGGAGCTTGTCCGGAGGAGGGGACGTGTTCAGCCAGACAGAAACCGGAAACAGGGTGGAAACGGATCTCTCGATGTCGGCATGTCTGCCGCACATGAGCGATTTCCTGCGCCGGTTTGTGCCTGCTCCGCCGATATCCGATCGTGCTTTCTGGGGAGCGGTTCCTGAGCCAAGCAAAGTCCGGCTGGTAACGGCTGGAGTCGCTGTTCTGGAAACAGCGTGGCCCGTTCTCACGGCCAAGGCCTATCGCGCTTATAGCGAAACCGGCGACAGAGCCGCATTCGAGAGTGCCTATTTCGAACGCCGCCGCCGTGTGAATGACCTGGCCCTTGCCGAACTGGTAGAAGGAAAAGGCAGGTTTCTCGATGCTCTCATCGATGGTCTGGTCTTCATCATGGAAGAGAGTGGCTGGCAGCTGCCTGCTCACAATGCCTATGAGCGCGGAGGAGAACGATTTTCATTGCCTGATCCTGACCGCCCGGTCGTGGATCTGTTCGCAGCTGAAACCGCTGCGCAGTTGGCGGTCATCAGTTTTGTCCTTGGGGATGCACTCAACTCCGTGAACCCGATCATCGTCGAGCGGATTGGCCGGGAAGTCGAAACAAGGCTGGTTCAGCCTTATCTCGAGCAGCATTTCTGGTGGATGGGAAACGGTGACGAGCCGATGAACAACTGGACGGCGTGGTGCACCCAGAATGTTCTTTTGTGTGTCTTTACGCTGCCGAGTGAGCAATCAGTCCGATCCGCAGTCATCAGAAAAGCTGCAAACAGCCTCGACGCGTTTCTCAAGGATTATGGCGAAGATGGCGCGTGTGAGGAGGGGGCCTTTTACTACCGCCACGCCGCGCTTTGCCTGTTTGGGGCTCTCACGGTCCTGGATCACGTTGCTCCGAATACGTTTGATGTGCTCTGGTCCGACCCAAAGCTCCGCAATATGGCCGATTTCATTTTGAATGCGCATGTTGACGGCCGCTTTTACATAAATTTTGCGGATGCCTCTGCCGTTCTGGAGCCTTGCGGAGCACGGGAATTTCTGTTTGGCAAAAAGGCTGGCTCGGACGGTCTGTGCGCACTTGCCGCAAAAGACACATTGCACAATCCGCAGCCGGAGCTGCCTGGTGAAATCAATCTTTACTACCGGTTGCTCGCCATTTCTGCCCACAGGGAAATTTGTGCGTTCGGGGAGCGATCAGTCAGAAAGTCCGATCACTACTATCCGAGTTGCGGTCTCTTTGTCGCTCGCGACGAGAACTTCGCCGTGGCCGCCAAAGCAGGCGACAACAATGACGGCCACAATCACAATGACGTCGGCAGTGTCACGATTTACAAATCCGGCCGGCCGTTACTCATCGATGTTGGTGTCGAAACCTATACGTCGAAAACCTTTTCGCCGGACCGATACAATATCTGGACGATGCAGTCGGGCTATCACAACCTTCCGAGTTTCGAGGGGGTGGAACAGCTAGCCGGTTTACCCTTCGCGGCCAGGGATGTTTCCGTTGAGCTCGGCGAGCACATCTCTTCCATCTCCATGGAAATCGCAGGCGCCTACCCTGCCGAAGCAGGTCTTGCCAGCTACCGGCGGCAGGTGCGGCTCTTCAAGGGAAAATCGATAGAGATCCGTGATGACTACGAAGGTGAGCGCAGCGCCACCCTTTCCCTCATGATGTGCGAAATTCCTGTTCTCACCGAGAATGGACTGCGTATCGGCGATTTGGCCTGCATGGAAATGGACGGCACGGAAACGCCGGTGATCGAACAGATCCCGGTTTCAGATCCAAGACTGCGCATCGCCTGGCCCGACCTGATTTACCGCGTCTTGCTGCCTTTCAGCGGCAAGGTGATGCAGCTCAGAATTCAATGAGAGATTTTGCCGGACATGGGAACGTTCACTTGAAACAGCAGCCAAAGTTGAAGCCCGCGCGAAGCAAGCGCTGGCGGAAGACACAGAACCTCTTGATTGCCTATTCGTTCATCGCGCCGAACTTTATCGGCTTTGCGGTGTTTACGCTGTTGCCGATAATTGCCGCCTTTATGCTCGCTTTCTCCCATTGGGATGGCAACAATCCGATCGAGTTCGCGGGATTGGCCAACTTGTGGAAGCTCTTTTCCGACCGGGCCTTCATGGCAGCATTCTGGAACACGATTGTCTACACCGGACTGACGGTCCCCCTGACACTGTCCTGCTCCCTGGGGCTTGCGATTCTGCTCAACCAGAAGATTTTCGGCCGCAATTTCTTCCGGACAGTGGCCTTCTTTCCCTATGTCGCGTCCCTGGTTGCCGTCGCGGTGGTTTGGAACATGATTTTCAACCCCGAATTCGGGCCGGTGAACATGATCCTGTACCAGCTCGGCGTCGACCCCAAGAACTTGCCTGGCTGGGCGGCCGACAAGGACTGGGCGATGGTCACCGTCATCATGTTCTCGGTCTGGAAAATGATGGGCTATTTCATGGTCATCTATCTGGCCGGGCTCCAGGGGATTAGCGGCGAACTTTACGAAGCCGCCGAAATAGACGGTGCGAATGCCTGGCAGAAGTTCTGGCGCATCACCTTGCCGCAACTCACGCCAACGACTTTCTTCGTTTCCGTCATGCTGACAATCCAGTCTTTCAAGGTCTTCGACCAGATTTACATGATGACCCAGGGCGGCCCGGGCACTTCGACGCTGGTGCTTGTCTATCACGTCTACAACGAGGCCTTCATCTCCTGGGACCTGGGCTACTCGAGCATGGTTGCTCTGGTTCTGTTTCTTCTCGTTCTGATGATCACGGTCATCCAATTTCGCTGGGTTGAAGGAAAAGATGAGGATTTAGGATGAGCGAAACCCTCGTAAGACCGAAGCGCCGCATCAAATGGGGCCTGATCCTGACTTATGTGGCTGCCATCGTGGTGACCATCACCATGCTGGCACCCTTCGTCTGGATGCTCTCCGCCTCGCTCAAGCTGGACAAGGACGTTTTCGTATTTCCGATCGAATGGATTCCCTCCGAGCCACGCTGGGAGAATTTCATAGATATCTGGACGAAAATTCCGCTTGGCCTGTTTGTCTACAACACGGCGAAGCTGACGATCATCGTAACCATATTGCAGCTTTTGACGTCCAGCTTTGCGGCATATGCCTTTGCAAAGCTGCGCTTTCCGCACAAGAATCTCCTTTTCCTGGCATATATCGCAACGATCGCGATGCCGTGGCAGGTTTACATGGTGCCGCAATTCATTCTCATGCGTGAACTCGGCCTTAATAACACCCACCTTGCGCTTATCTGCCTGCAGGCGTTTACCGCTTTTGGCGTCTTCCTGATGCGCCAATTCTACTTGTCGATCCCCAATGAACTATGTGAGGCCGCGCGGATCGATGGAATGAGCGAATACGGCATCTGGTGGCGCATCATGCTGCCGCTCTCCCTGCCGGCGCTGTCGACGCTGACCATCTTCACCTTTGTCACGACCTGGAACGATTTTCTCGGGCCGCTGATCTACCTCACCAAAACGGAGCTCAAGACAATCCAGATTGGAATTCGCATGTTCATATCCCAGTACTCACAGGAGTACGGATTGATAATGGCTGCATCCGTTGTCGCACTGATCCCGGTGCTTGCGGTGTTTCTGGCCCTTCAGCGCTTCTTCATCGAAGGCATTGCCTCAACCGGATTGAAGGGGTGAGAGATGCTTAAGACGATTAATCGCTCTGAAGTCGAGGCAATCACCGCCACTGAAGTCAACGAGGCAATTGCGACTGTTGTTCAACAGGTTCGCCGTAATCTGCCGGATTTCACCTATGCGGCGCAGAACCATTCGAGCGTCGGAAACTTTTACCCCGCCGTTCCCAACGAGCAATGGACGGCAGGCTTTTGGCCGGGCTCGATCTGGCTTGCCTTCGAGGCGACGGGTGACAAGATCTTCCAGTTGGCAGCTCAAATCCAGGTCCAGAGTTTTCTGCACCGTATTGAGAACAGGATCGCGACAGATCACCATGACATGGGGTTTTTATATTCTCCGACATGTGTCGCGGCGTGGAAACTGGTTGGCGATAAGGATGGCCACAGGGCCGCGCTTCTGGCGGCGGACCAGCTCCTGGACCGGTTCCAGGAAAAGGGGCAATTCATTCAGGCCTGGGGGGCTATGGGCGAACCAGGGAACTATCGTTTCATTAT
>JBNKOQ010000034.1:0-15751 GCA_050294735.1 Roseibium sp.
GCCATCGCCTTATCCATGTGCCCGGCATAATCGCCAGTGTCATACATGCGCCCGGTCTGGGTGGTGTAAGGAAGATCCTCCTGCTTGATGAAGTTCCGGCGGCGGATCTCGACGGAGCCAAGCCCGGTTTCCTGGCCGGCCTTTTCAATCAAACGCTCAATCAGATAGGCAGCCTCGGGGCGCCCGGCGCCGCGATAGGCATCCGTCGGTGTGGTGTGCTCATAGACGCCGACAGCCGTCACCCATAGCGCGGGAATGTCATAAAGCCCTGTCGACATGGATGTGCCGACATAGGGAATGAACGGACCGTACTGATGCAGATAGGCGCCCATGGAAGCCAGCGTTTCGATCTTCAGCCCCAAGATCCTGGCATCCTTATCGAGCGCCAGTTCAGCCGTCGCGACATTGTCCCGGCCATGGGCATCGGTGACGAAGTGGTCCATCCGCTCGCCCATCCATTTCACCGGTGTTCCGAGCTTTTTCGCGGCGACAAGAGCAAGCGGATATTCGCGGTAGACAAAGGCTTTGGTGCCGAAGCCGCCGCCAACTTCTGGCGTGATGATCCGGAGTTTCGCCGGATCCAGCTCCATAATGTCTTCAGCGATGATATCCCGCATACCATGACCGCCCTGTGTTCCAAGGGTCAGTGTAAAACTGTCACCAGCAGCATCGTATTCCGCGACGCAACCGCGCGGTTCCATGTAATTGGCGACAAGCCGGTTGTTGAGTAGTTTGATGGACACAGTCCGGTCCGCCTTGGCAAAAGCTGCCGCGCATTTGTCCTTGTCGCCGTGACCAAGCACAAACGCCTTATTGGTACCGATCTCCGGCCAGACCAATGGCGCACCGTCTTCCAGCGACCGCTCGATCCCAATCGTGGTGTCCAGCGGCTCGTAGTCCACTTCGATGAGTTCCGCCGCTGACTTTGCAGTATTGACGCTGTCCGCGACGATAAAGGCAATCGAGTCGCCGACATAACGCACTGTATCGCTGCACAGCACCGGCTGCGGCGGCAAAGCGAAGTCCGTGCCATCGATCTGCTTGAGAATGGCCTTGGTGGGAACCGGCTTCAGATCCGTAATCTCAGCGGCGGTCAAAATCAGAGATACCCCTGGCAGCGCCCGTGCCTCTTCAAGTCCGGCCAGAGATATCTTCGCATGAGCCATGGCCGACCGGAGCATGTAGCCATGCAGGCAGTTCTCCGGAGTGTAGTCGTCTGTGTAAATGCCCTTGCCGGTAATCAGCGTGGCATCTTCTTTGCGGCGAACCGGCGCGCCGACACCGAATTTGGCTGGAACCATCTCGTTCATGCGGGAAATCCTGCTGTTCTAACTGGAAATTGCCGGAGCTTCCATGCCATGGCGGCACCGTCCAGCTTGTGATTTGATATAAAACATAATCTCTGGAACTCGCGGAGACCAGAGGGCATTGGCTTTTTCTGCTCCGACCAGGCGATGCTCAGCACGCTTCGTTCAGGTGTAACGCCCATGCCGCTGGAGCAGCTCAATCTCATATCCATCCGGATCCGCAACGAAGAAAAACCGGGCCAGCAGAACGCCTTCCCGTTCAAACTCGACAATCTTCCGCGGAGAAAAACCAGCGGCTTGGAAGCGGGCGTGTTCAGCATCCAGATCATCAACGCAGAAGGCCATGTGACCGTAGCCGTCGCCGAGATCGTATGGCTCGCTGCGTCCCTTGTTGATGGTCAGTTCCACTTCGAAGTCCACGCTTTCGTTCCGCAGATAAACAAGCGTGAAGCTGTCGAAATCCAGCCGCTCGGCGATTTCCAGCCCGAAAGCCTCCCGGTAGAAAGCCACAGAACGTGCTTCATCGAGCACGCGAAACATCGCATGAATTGCTTTAGCCAACTGTTTCTCCAAACGATTTAGTCTCAATCGGTCACGACCGGAAAAGGGGCCCGGCCAGTCACCTAATTCATAATGCACTTGCCAGTTCACTACTTGGCCCGGCGCCGCCTGACCGTCAATCTAAAATCACCGGTAAGGGTTCTTGGGCTCCCGGTCCTCCGACAAGCTTCCCCTTCCCCTGCGGATAAGATTTTCAATCGCATCGGCAAGATGAATTTCCTGAATATTATAGTCTCCGCAAGCGACCCGGATCTTGTGCGCTTCCAGCATCACCTCTCCATGAGAAACCCCCTCGGGCGGCTCAAAACGGTAGGAGGCCAGTTCGATCAGAAACCCGAGCGGATCGCGGAAGTAGATCGAATCCATGAAGCCTCGGTCTTTCGGGCCACTGTGGGAAACCCCTCTTTCATCAAGACGGTCCGCGATCTGCCGGAACGTCGCTTGCGAAACACTGAGTGCCAGGTGATGCACACAGCCCATGGTTTGCGGAACCGCCGCCGGATCGGGTGTCCGGCTTTCATTTGTGAAAATCGTGATCAGCCGCCCATCGCCAGGATCGAAATAGAGGTGACTTTCGTCCGCATTGTCCAGGTTCGGCTGCTCGAACACAAAGGGCATGCCCAGCATGCCTTCCCAGAAATCGATGGACGTCTGCCGGTCGGCCCCGACCAGCGTAATATGATGCACTCCCTGCGTTTGCATTTTGCGCATAAAGTCCTCCTCTCATAAGGCACTCATCGTGCCACCTCCGCTCACGGCTGCCTATATTTCACACGCTTCGCACGGCTTTTGGAAGGTAAACAGTCTGTCGCCTGCAACATTCTTTATCTAGGGTTCGGACCCATAAATTTGGTGTGAATGGTTTGAGCGAATATGTCCGGACGCTCAACTGGCTTTGAGAGGCAGCGTTGAGCGTCTCAACCGGGCACAAAGCCCGCTTTTCGGCGCTCGCCTTGCCCCTCTGTGCCAGTTGAAGCGCATTCCCATCATATTTATGAGTCCGGACCCTAGAGCGGCTCTTTCCAAATTCACCAAACGCTATATTGTTGGTCGTATCTTCTAGCTGATGCACCCAGGCACCCGCATTGCTTCCATATCCGCCGCGAGCGGAATTTCGTCGCCGCGCGTTAGCACAACCGCCAAGGATCTCACATGGACAAGGCCCCTCATCCGGGTGCCGACGACCCAGCCTCGTCTTCTCCAACGCCCGGCTCCGGCTCTCCCGGAGCCGCCGGCGTTCCACAGACTGGCGCCCTCTCGTGGTCCGGACGTCTGGCAGCGCTTCCGTCCAACACCGTCGGTGCGCTCTGGATCCTGCAGGCCGCCTTCCTCTTCACCATCATGTCGACGCTGATCAAACTGGTTGGGTCAGATCTCAGCGTGTTTCAGATTCTACTGGTGCGCCAGTTCATCATGGCCGTCATCGTGGCGCCCACGATTATTCGCGGTTTGCCGAACTCCCTTGCGACCAAACGCCTGGACCTTCAGGCTCTTCGCATTGTCCTGGCCACAACCGCTATGCTGTGCGGCTTCACAGCCATCATCGAATTGCCTCTGGCCGAAGTGACGTCACTTAGCTTCTCCAAAACCTTTTTCCTGACGATTTTCGCGATATTGTTTCTGAGCGAAACGGTCGGCATACACCGCTGGGGCGCCATGATCGTCGGTTTTACCGGTGTGCTCGTCATGCTGCGGCCCGAAGGCAGTGGCCTGATCGACCCATACGCGCTCCTGGCAATCATAGGAGCGGCCTGTGCCGGCATGGTCATGGTCGTCCTGCGAATCCTGACCAAGACCGACAGCCCCGTGACAATCCTCACCTATCAGGCTGTGCTCGTCGGCCTGATCATGCTCGGCCCGGCGATCTACACATGGCAGTCACCCAGCCTGGAACAATGGTGCTACATGGTGCTGATCGGCGTGGTCTCCTGGGCCGCACAGCTGTCGAACATCAAGGCTTTCCGGTCTGGCGAAGCGACCGCTATCGCTTCCCTTGATTACACCCGGCTGCTCTATGCCACGATTATTGGAATAGTTGTCTTCAACCAGTGGCCCGGCGTCGAAACCCTGATCGGGGCAGGCATCATCATCAGCGCATCGCTTTACACGGTTCGGCGTGAGGCAATACGCGGACGCCAGCTCGCAAGAGCCGCCGAAGGGCGCGGCTACAACAACTAGAACAACTCGCCCGCTCACATTCCGGCCCGCTCACATTCCGGTGTGATGGGTCAGTAACCGTTGAACTGTACCGTTCCCAGTCCCGAGACATCATACCCACCGAACTGAGCCGCTTTGGCTGCGAAGTCCCGTGACTTGGCAAACGTCAGCAGTTTTTGGAAAGGGGACTCGAAGTAGTCGCGCCGGCCAACAAGAATATCGAACCGCTCCTCACACACCGGCAAAAACTCCAACCGGCTGTGCCGGGCGGCCGTTTCCAGTCCGAACGCCGCGTCGGCCTCACCGGCAAAAACAGCATGAGCGGCTTCCCGCTCATCGCGAACCAGGGCGCCATCCTGAATAACAGACGCGCTATCCAGTCCGACTTCCTTCATTTTCCGCTGTAGCAGCACGTGACTGCCAGCAGCGGCCTGCCTTTGCACCATTCTGCGGCCGGCCATGTCGCTAAGATTTCTGATCTTCAGCGGATTTCCAGCCGGCAGGATCAGCCCGCGCCTGCGCCGCGCCCATTCGATAAGGACAACCGGCTTAAAAGCAAAATGTCTTGAGACTTGCTCGACATTCCAGTTGTCGCCTTCAAAGTCGGGAACATGCATTCCCGCGGCAATACCCTCACGGCGCGCAAACCGCTCAACGCCATCGAGACTCCCGTCAAACAGGCTTGCCAGTCCGCAGCCGGATTCGCGCAAGGCCCACTCCAACAACGGGTCATGGCTGCCCAAAACCACATGTGGTCTTTCCGTCTCGTCCTCGACCGTGTCTCCGGCGCGTTCAATCCACGCCAGAACCGCGTCTCTGGGAAACAGCAGCTTTCCGGTGGCCCGGCTGTGCGGCACCTCGCCCGTCGCTGCCAGATCGTAGACCTTACGTTCCTTGACCCGGATCAGGTCCGCCAATTCACGGGTTGTCAGATAACGCGGCAGGTCTTCAAGCATTGCAGGGCTCGCACAAAAAACGTTGGGTCACCTGTCGGTACCTTGAACGCCTCCGACTGGCAAGCTCCTGAGGAGACTTATACAATCAGCCACTCTGTTCTTCGACAGCACGCTTTGCCGCCTCCTCTTCTACCAGCTCTTTCTTGGACAGCTTGCCAACCATGGTTTTTGGCAGTTCTGACCGGAACTCGATGGCACGCGGCATTTCAATCTTTGACAGGTGATTTTGCAGAAAAGTCTTGAGGTCCTCTGCGGTAAGCTCGGCCCCCTCCTTAAGCTTCACAAAGGCCTTGGGTGCTTGTCCGCGGTAGGTATCGGGAACCGCAATCACGATGCACTCTTCGACAGCCTCATGCTGATAGACAGCCTCCTCGATCACCCTTGGGTAAACATTATAGCCGGAGCACAAGATCAGGTCCTTGATACGGTCCACCAAGTAGATGAAACCGTCTTCGTCCTGATATCCAACGTCCCCTGTGTGCAAATAACCCTCTTCGATCGTCTGTTCGGTATCGTCGGGGCGTTTCCAGTATCCCAGCATGATTTGCGGCCCCTTGAGGCACAACTCACCCTTTTCGCCCGGTTTCGCCAGTTCCCCCGGGTTCTCCACATCGCAGAACTTCGCCTCCGTGCCGGGCGCCAGGCGGCCAATCGACCCTGCCCGGCTGCTGCCATCGAGCGGATTGACCGCTGCGACCGGAGAAGACTCCGTCAAGCCATAGCCCTCGACCAGAACGCAGCCTGTGAGTTTCTCGAAACTCTCCTTCACCTCCACCTGCAGCGGCGCGCCGCCAGACAGGCATATCCGGATTGTCGACAGGTCGTAGTTCTTCGTCAGGGGCGAATTGTTGATGGCTGTGTAGATGGTCGGCACACCCGGGAACAACGTCACTTTCTTGCGCTTGATGACATCCAGCAGCGCCTTCATCTCAAAGCGCGGCTGCAACACCATTTCCGCGGCCAGAACCACCGCCAGATTCTGCCCGACCGTCATCGCGAACACATGGAAAAACGGCAGCACACACAACAATTTTTCCTTGCCGGGCTCCGCGCGTTCAAAGATACACTGCATCTGCTCGATATTGGCAGACAGGTTCTGATGGGACAGCATCGCTCCCTTGGGAACGCCCGTCGTACCACCGGTATACTGCAGCACAGCAACATCGGTCGTTGGATCGATACTCACAGGCGTCGCCTTGCCTGGAACACTTTGCAGATCCTCAAAACGCACATGTGCGGCATCGTTCGGGATGTTCGCCAGCTCTTTTCGCTTGAACAGCGAGAACAGGATTTTCTTTGGCTGCGGCAGGATCGCGGCCATCGGGCAGACAATAATTCTGTCCAGCACGTTCTCCCGGCGGATGGCTTCGACCTTGTCGTAGATCAGGGCCAGATCCATGGTGACCATAATCCGCACATCGGCGTCACGTGCCTGGAACGCGAGCTCCCGCTCGACATAAAGCGGGTTGAAGTTCACCACCGTGCCGCCAACCTTCAAGATGGCGAAGTAGAAAATCGTGTAATAGGGGGTGTTTGGCAGACAAAGACCAACATGAACACCACGTTTTACGCCCATCGCCTGCAGTCCGGCGGCGGTTTTGTCCACCAGCTCGCCATACTCCCGGTAGGTCCATACCTTGCCGAGAAAATCCGCAGCGGGCCGGTCGCCATATGTCTTTACGGTCTCTTCGAGATATTCATGCACCGGGCGTGGCGTGAACGCCCTGCACCATTCCTCCGCAGTCGCCATCGCGATCTCCAACTCGCTTGTTTTCGTTGCACCTGATAGCCAGCGGTCGCATCCTTTGCAGCCTTGTCTTTCGGCAAAAGCGCCTGCTCTCCCCTGCTTACCTGCTTTCTATCAGGTGAAGTCCTGTACCGGACCTTCTGAATTCAAACTGCACATACGCTTCCGTAAACGTCAACCTGCGACGTAGCGGCACCTCTCAATGTTTTTTACCAATACCAGCTGCACGAGCGTTGCACCATGACAACCGCACGGTGCAGACCGATACCTGCCGTCAGCGTGTCGGCCAAGTCCATCGCGGCGGCTCCACGCCATCGAGAACAGTCTCACCCAGCTCCTTACGAAGCTCATAGTGAACACAGCCCTCGCAGCCGACCAGCTGGCTCGCCAGCGTTTGCGCATGGGTGACCAGAATGACCTGCGTCCTCCCCGCGGCTTGTGCGACCAAGCGGGCGAGCGGATCCAGCAGCCGCGGATGCAGGCTCGTTTCCGGCTCGTTCAGAACCAGCAATGGCGGAGGCCGGGGGGTGAGCAGGACAGCGATCAGCAGCAAATACCGCAAGGTGCCGTCCGACAATTCCGAAGCTCTAAGTGGCCTCAGCAATCCGTGTTGATGCATCAGCACTTCAAAGACGCCATCCGTGACGGCGATCTCGATCCGGGAACCTGGAAAGGCATCGCTGACCGCATCTTCCAGCTGAACCGGATCTCCAATCTCCTGGATTGTCCGCAGAGCAGCCGCCAGATCGGCGCCGTCGGAACCAAGTGCAAGGGTCCGCGTTCCAATCCGTGGCACACGAGCAGGAGCCCCGATGTCCGTGCGCAGGTGATCGTAGAACCGCCAGCCACGCATTCGTTCGCGCATGGCAAGGAGTTCAAGGGCATCCTTCGGATCAGCAGCATGGGTCATCATGCTATCGAAACTGGCCAGGGTCTGCATCACCGGAACGCGGCGCCCCTGGCTGTCCAGCACTTTAACGGTAGGACCGCTGCGACCGGCAATCTCATTGTGCCGCGATAGAACTTCTCCCGCCCACAAAGATTCCGCCTTTATCTCGGGGTCAAAGTTAAAATAGGACGTCCTATCACGTGCCGGAAGCCCGAGATCGATGGCATAGCCATAGTCCTCATCGGCAAACCCAAGCTTCAGACTGACGTGAGACGTACGCGGCCCGCCCTGAATGGGGACCTCCCCCTGTTTCATCGCCCGCGAGACGATCTCCGGCCCCGCCCAAAGGGTCGAGGTCAGCCCGCCTTCCCGCGCAAGAGACGAAATCGCCCGGCCCTGCGCAACATCGGCGAGCAGTCTTATGGATCGGTACAGGCTTGATTTTCCGGTACCGTTGGCACCTGTGACAACAGTCACCCGGTCCAGCGGCACAACCAGATCACGCAGGGACCGATAGCCGGAAATCGCAAGACTGATAATCATTACCGGTCATCAAGCAGCTTGAAGGCGTCCACGTCGAACAGCCCCATGTCCGTGATCTTGAGGTGCGGAATGACAGGCAAAGGCAGGAAGGCGACCTGCAGAAACGGTTCCGGCAACACGCAGCCCAGCGCCTTGGCTTCCGCCCGCAACTCTTCCAGGCAGGTTTTCACCGTCTCGAAGGGCTCCAAGCTCATCAGTCCGGCCAGCGGCAGAGCGAGTTCCGCCTTGATCTCTCCCTTGTCAGCAACGGCAAAGCCTCCCTTCATCTCGATCACCCGGTTGACCGCAGCGGCCATGGACCCCTCATCGGCCCCGACCACACAGATGTTGTGGCTGTCATGCCCCACGGAAGAGGCAATCGCGCCGTGGGTCATGCCGAAGCCGGAAACAAAACCGCAGCCGATGTTGCCTGTCTGCTTGTGCCGTTCGACAACCGCGACCTTGAGGGCGTCCTGCTGCGTATCAATTACGGCCAACCCATCCGCCGATGGCAAGGTCTTCTTCAAATGGCTGGTGATGATCAGGCCCGGCACCACGCCAATAACGTCCGTCTCGCCCTCGGAGGCAGGAACATCAAAGTCTGCAGCCGTTACGCTGGACGCCTTGACGCTGTCCAGCCCCACCGGCGAAACCACACTCCGCGCCTCGAACANGGCTTTCTCGACCGGCCGCCCGCCGCTGATTACAGACGCGACACGGCACTCCTCGAAGTCGTCGAGCAGGACGATGTCCGCCCGCCAGCCTGGCGCGATCATGCCACGGTCCTTCAACCCGAAGGCATTGGCTGCGGACCAGCTGGCCGCCCGGTACGCATCCAGAGGGCGGATACCTTTTGCGATCAGCCGCCGGATCATGCAGTCCAAATGGCCTTCTTCCGCGATGTCCAGCGGGTTCCGGTCGTCGGTACAAAGAGCAACGAAACCGGACACATCCGGCTGCAGGATCGGCGCCAGCGCATCCAGATCCTTTGACACCGAGCCTTCCCTGATCAGGATTGTCATGCCTTTGGAGAGCTTTTCCAGAGCCTCTTCGGCTGTGGTCGCCTCATGATCGGTCCGAATCCCCGCTGCCAGATACCCATTCAGGCCCTTCCCGGACAACAAAGGCGCATGACCATCGATATGACCGTTCTGGAAGGCCGCCAGCTTGGCCAGCACCTTCGGGTCCCGCATCAAGACACCCGGAAAATTCATAAACTCAGCCAAACCGATGACATTCGGATGGTCACGCAGCGGCAGAAGGTCTTCTATCTCCAGACAGGCACCGGATGTCTCAAAGGACGTGGCCGGCACGCAGGAGGAAAGATTCACCCTCAGGTCCATGACCGTTTCGAGCGAGCTGTCCAGAAAGTAGCGGATACCCTCGGTGCCCAGCACATTGGCAATCTCATGCGGATCGCAAATCGCCGTTGTCACCCCGTGCGGCAGTACACACCGGTCAAACTCAAAGGGCGTCACAAGCGACGATTCGACGTGCAGATGAGTGTCGATAAATCCCGGCACGGCCACCCGCCCCTCGGCATCGATCTCGCGCGTACCCTGATATTCATCCTGAATACCGACAATCCTGTCGCCAACGATCGCAATATCCGTTTCGACAATGGACCCGTCCGTCACGGAAAAAACCCGGGCGTTGCGGATCACCAGATCCGCGGGCACCTCTCCGGCTCCTGCCGCGATAGCCTTGGCAAGAAACTCGGCTCCATGATCAGCTTTTCGCCCCTGAACTTCGGACATACTCAACTCCAGTTAGGTCATGCGGCAACACGCATTTGAAACGTAACCTCTACCCTACCGTCGCCGCCGGAGCCAACGCAAAGCCTGCCGCAAACAAGATTCAGTTTGCGGATAAATGAGCAGAAATTGTTTTCTTATGCATTCAGACGAACGCCCGCCTCATAACCGGCCGTTGTCCGGCAAAAAAAGACGCTTCAGAGGCTTCCGCAAATCCTGTCTCTTTTCATAATGATACCGCGTTGCATTATACAATATATGCGATGCAGCATAGCCTTTAGATTGACAGGAACACGCGATTACGTATTAATTAAATCAACAATAATTAATATAAAAATGCTGCGCCCCATCGACAACAGCCAACTTGCCTTCTGCGCTCCAAACGCAGAAGGCATCACCTGACACGGGAGGACAGGTTCTTGCAAAAAATGCGCCCAACGGCACGCGGCTCAAACTCCGCGCAGCTACGCCGCTACAACGAGCGCATCGTTCTGCAAATCCTCCGCCGCATTCAACAGGCCTCCAAGGCAGACCTTGCCCGCGCTGCCAAACTCACCAACGCTGCCGTAGGCGGAATAATCCAGTCGCTGGATCAAGATGGGCTGATCGAGGAGGTCGGCAAACATCATGGTGGCGGCCGCGGACAGCCGGCAACCCTGCTCAAACTCGCCCCCAGGGGAGCATTCGGCTTTGGTGTGCGTATCGACAGAACCAACCTCGAAACAGTTCTGGTCGACTTTGAAGGCAAAGTCATTGGCCGCCGCTCGCACGACATGATCCTGCCGGCACCGGAAAAGGCGCTGGAGATCATCCGGCGCGATCTGGAAAGCCTGCTGGAGCTTTTAACGCCTGAAGAGCAAACCAGGCTGACCGGCATCGGCCTTGCACAGCCCTTCAATCTCGAGGCCTGGCTGCACGAGCTGGGACTGCCCGAGGCAAGCTTCATGCTTTGGAACAATTACGACATGTCCAAAGCTCTGGAAGACGCAATGAGCTTGCCCGTATTCCGGGAGAATGATGGGACAGCGGCGACTGTTGCGGAACTCTTTTACGGTCACGGCCGCCAGCACGACGATTTCCTCTACCTGTTCATCGGTCCGGCGATTGGCGGGGGTCTCTGCATCGACGGCGACGTGGTCCGGGGGGTGACGGGAAACGCCGGCGACGTCGCCATGATACCGGTGCCTCCCAGCACCCTGTCGACGGCCCCAAAGCCGAAAATGAGCTGGGACATCCTGCTGACCCGCGCTTCGCTGGTCGCTCTCGACCGTCATCTGGCACCCGATCTGTTCCCCAGCCACAGCCGGCTGGATCTTCAGGCCGCGATCGAAAACAACGATCCGCGGGCCGCGGAATGGATGGCGGATTGTGTCGCCGCCCTCACTCCTGCTCTGAGAGCGTCGTTCGCACTGCTGGACATACCGCTCGTCATCATCGACAGCGATCTGGATGGTGTTTTTTCCGAACGCATAACAGCTGCGCTTTCGGAATCGCTGACAGCCTCCGCGCCCGAAGCCCGAAGCTCTCCCGAGATTCTTTTTGGCAGTTTTGGCCCCGATGCCGGCGCAATCGGCGCGGCCAGCCTGCCGATGTTTTTCAACTTCTCGCCCCGCGCGTCGATTTTGACGGGTGGTGTCGCGAAAGGCTCCGCCGGAGCTGCCCCGCAGAAAAAAATGCGGACATAACCGGCAACAAAAGATCGAACGGGGCCGGATCTGGCCACCCCTTTCGTTCATAGAAAACCCAAGGCCAGGGAGGAAATGAACATGATCCGCAAGCTACTTCTGACAGGCTCGATGCTGACAGCCATGGCCGCAGCTCCGGCAGCCGCCGCAGATATTTCAGCATGCCTGATTACCAAAACCGACACCAACCCCTTCTTTGTCAAAATGAAGGAAGGTGCCACAGCCAAGGCCAAGGAACTTGGCATCGACCTGAAGTCCTTCGCGGGCAAAGTGGACGGGGACCACGAAACACAGGTCGCCGCTATTGAGACCTGCATCGCCGACGGGGCAAAGGGCATTCTGCTGACCGCCTCCGACACCTCTTCCATCGTACCGGCTGTCAAGCAGGCCCGCGACGCAGGCCTTCTGGTGATCGCTCTCGACACCCCGCTGGACCCGATTGATGCAGCGGACGCGACCTTCGCAACCGACAACTTCCTTGCCGGTGAGCTGATCGGCCAGTGGGCCGCCGCCGCTCTCGGCGACAAAGCCTCCGATGCCAAGATCGCCATGCTTGATCTTGCAATCAGCCAGCCGACTGTCGGCGTGTTGCGCGACCAGGGTTTCCTGAAAGGCTTCGGCATCGATCTCGGTGACCCGAACAAGTGGGGCGATGAAAGCGACCCGCGGATCGTCGGCAACGATGTAACCCAGGGCAACGAGGAAGGCGGCCGCAAGGCCATGGAAAACCTGCTGGCCTCTGATCCGATGATCAACGTTGTCTACACCATCAACGAGCCGGCAGCAGCTGGTGCCTACGAAGCCCTCAAGTCCATTGGCCGCGAGAATGATGTCCTGATCGTTTCCGTTGACGGCGGCTGCCCCGGCGTTGCCAACGTCAAGGACGGCATCATCGGCGCAACATCCCAGCAGTATCCGCTGCTGATGGCCTCGAAAGGCATTGAAGCGATTGCCCAGTTCGCCAAGGACGGCAGCAAGCCAAAGCCGACAGCAGGCAAGGACTTCTTCGACACCGGTGTTGCCCTCGTCACAGACAAGCCAGTCGATGGCGTTGAATCCATCGATACGGCCGAAGGCACCAAACTCTGCTGGGGTTGATACCCCAACCGATTTTGCAGCAAGCTAATAAAGGGCGGTGGCAACGCCGCCCTTTTACCAAAACGGTTCGGGAGAACCGAGGGAGGATCGAGGCATGCCCTCAAATGACACAACCGCGGCCCCAGCGCAGGACTTTGAAAGTGCTGCGGCGGCCAGTCCGCAAGCCGTAGCTGCGTTCGACGACGAGCGGCACGGCCTCATTCACAAAATCCAGCATACGCTTCATGTAACACCGTCCCTGGTACCGCTGATCGTACTGATCCTCTCGATCACCATTTTCGGTCTCATCCTGGGAACCAAGTTCTTTTCGCCCTTTGCCCTGACCCTGATCCTCCAGCAGGTGCAGATCGTCGGCATCGTGGCAGCCGCTCAAAGCCTGGTCATCCTGACAGCCGGTATCGACCTTTCCGTCGGCGCCATCATGGTGCTGTCTTCGGTGGTGATGGGGCAATTCACGTTCCGCTACGGCCTGCCCGTCGAAATCGCCGTGATCATGGGCCTGCTTTGCGGTGCGGCGTGCGGATACATCAATGGCTGGCTGATCGCTGTCATGAAGCTGCCGCCGTTCATCGTGACGCTCGGCATGTGGCAGATTGTTCTCGCCAGCAATTTTCTCTACTCGGCCAACGAAACCATCCGCTCCCAGGACATTTCCGCCGCTGCTCCCCTGCTGCACTTCTTCGGCAACAAGGTCAATATTGGCGGCGCCATCTTTACCTACGGCGTGATCTTCATGGTCGCCCTGATCATTGTGCTGGCCTATTGCCTGCGGCAGACCGCCTGGGGGCGCCACGTCTATGCAGTAGGCGACGATCCTGAAGCCGCCCAGCTCTCCGGCGTGCAGGTCACCCGGACCCTGATATCGGTCTATGTCCTGTCGGGCCTCATCTGCGCCTTTGCCGGCTGGGCCCTGATCGGCCGTATCGGGTCGGTTTCCCCGACCTCCGGCCAGCTCGCCAACATCGAATCCATTACTGCTGTGGTGATCGGTGGAATCTCGCTCTTTGGTGGCCGCGGATCGATCCTCGGCACCTTGTTCGGCGCGCTGATTGTCGGCGTCTTCACCCTTGGACTGCGATTGCTCGGGGCGGATGCCCAGTGGACCTACCTCTTGATTGGTGTCCTGATCATCGCCGCCGTTGCAGTCGACCAGTGGATCAGAAAGGTGTCAGTCTGATGGAACCCATTCTCAAAGGCCGCAATCTGGTCAAGCGTTACGGCAGGGTCACCGCAATCGACCATTGCGATTTTGATCTCATGCCCGGCGAAATTCTGGCTGTTATCGGCGACAACGGAGCGGGCAAAAGCTCCCTCATCAAGGCCGTGTCGGGTGCCGTCATACCCGACGAAGGTGAAATTTATCTGGAAGGGAAGAGGATCCAGTTCACGACCCCTATCCAGGCACGGGAAGCTGGCATTGAGACTGTCTACCAGACGCTTGCGATGTCCCCGGCCCTGTCCATTGCGGACAACATGTTCATGGGGCGGGAAATCCGGAAACCCGGGTTTCGCGGCAAATGGCTGCGGCAGCTCGACCGCAAGAAAATGGAACAGATTGCCCGCGAAAAGCTGAGCGAACTTGGCTTGATGACAATCCAGAACATCAATCAGGCGGTGGAAACCCTTTCGGGCGGTCAACGCCAGGGTGTCGCTGTTGCCCGCGCAGCTGCCTTCGGCTCCCGGGTGATCATTCTCGATGAGCCAACCGCGGCACTGGGGGTGAAAGAATCCCGTAGGGTTCTGGACCTGATCAAGGATGTAAAAGCCCGCGGCATTCCGATTATCCTGATCAGCCACAACATGCCTCATGTCTTCGAAGTGGCTGACCGCATCCATATTCACCGGCTGGGCAAGCGCGCCGCTGTGATCAAACCACAGGACTTCACCATGTCCGATGCTGTGGCGATCATGACCGGCGCCATGGAACCGCCCGCAGAACTGGCTGCCTGACCGCATTTTGAAAAGAAAACCGGCCCGCTGCCGCCGGACAACTTGACGGCAGCGGGTTGAGCGGGCTTTTTTGAAGGAACAATTGCACTGCACAAGAATCTCAGTGCCCAAAGTTTCGGCCTTGGCGCCCGGAGATCGGGACATCAGTCCGGATAAAGCGTTCAGGAAAACGCCGGATTTCGCAAAGGGCTGCTGACAGCGCGACTAAACCGATTTAAAAGCCCTTGAATGAATTCCAGTTAAGGACTGCATATATGGCTGTACGTGTCATTGAAGTCGACGAGTTCGACCTCGTTGTCTTTGGAGCTTCCGGAGACCTCGCACATCGCAAGTTGATCCCGGCACTCTATCACCGTTGCAGCGATGGCCAGATGCCGGAAAACGCGCGGATCATCTGCAGCGCCCGCCGCGATTACAGCGATGACGACTACCGCAACTGGGCTGAGGAAGCCCTGCGCGAGCACGTCTCGGACCTCGACGACGCCAGCCTCAAACGCTTCCTGAAGCGGATCCACTACGCCAAGATCGACATCGGGTCCGGCGAAGGATGGGAGGGGCTGAAAACCATTCTGGACGAACGCCCGGACGTTATCCGGGCCTTTTACTTGGCTGTCGGCCCGGATCTTTTCGGCACCATCTGCGAAAGCATCGGCGAGGCAGGCCTCATTACCGAAAACACCCGTGTCGTCATTGAAAAACCAATCGGCAAAGACGGCGCTTCCGCCAAAATTCTGAACGACACGGTTGGGTCTGTCTTCAAGGAAGAACAGATTTTCCGTATCGATCACTATCTGGGCAAGGAAACCGTTCAAAACCTGATGGCCCTGCGCTTTGCAAACGCTCTTTTCGAGCCGCTTTGGAACGCAGCCCACATCGATCACGTTCAAATTACCGTCGCTGAATCCCTCGGCACCGGAGGCCGCGCCGGTTACTACGACACAGCAGGTGCTCTGCGGGACATGGTTCAGAACCACATTCTCCAGCTGCTGTGCCTGGTCGCGATGGAACCGCCGGAATCCATGAATGCCGATAGCGTGCGCGACGAAAAGCTGAAGGTGCTCAAGGCCCTTGCGCCAATCACCGAGCACATGGCCGACAAGCTCACCGTCCGCGGCCAGTATAAGG
>JBNKOQ010000035.1:0-15731 GCA_050294735.1 Roseibium sp.
AGGATTGCACAGCCGTGATCGGCATGAATTACCAGATCGACCTCGACACTGGCACCAAGCCGCATCGCTTCGAGGATGCGGGTCGGCGTGAATTCTGGATCGGCAGCGGTGCGCCTGGCCCGATGCCATTTCAACCAAGTGCGGCACCCCATATTCTCGACATAGAGCGGATCAGACATTGGCAACACTCCGGTCAAGCTGCTTGTCGTGCCGGAAGGCTGCCACCGCGCGGGGTACGAGATCGACAAACTGACCGACCTGGAAATGATCTGGCTGGCTGACCATTGATTTGAGGCGGACACCTCCCGGTAGCATGAGATCTACCAGACCGTGGGTCCCGAAGTCTGTCACGCGGTGGATCTGGGCTTGACCGTGTTCGCTGATGGCAAGATCAAGCGCCTCGGGGCGTACTGCAAGCGTTGCCGGACCATCTTCCACCGCTAGCGGAACCGTTACGCTGTCATGGCTGAAAAGACCTTCGCGAACTTCTCCTTCGATGAGGTTCATCGTGCCGATGAAGCCGGCAACGAAAGGCGTCTTCGGTTCACGGTAGACGGCATCTGGACGATCGATCTGTTCCGTGCGGCCATCGCGCATGACAACAATGCGGTCAGCCATGGAGAGCGCCTCGTCTTGACCATGAGTGACGAACAGGGTGGTGATCTTGAGACGCTGCTGAATATCGCGAACCTCCTCACGCAGCCGCTCTCGCAGGTGCTGATCGAGGCTGGCAAAGGGTTCATCCAGCAGAAGGATCTTCGGCTCCAGTACGAGGGAGCGTGCCAGTGCCACACGTTGTTGCTGCCCACCGGACAGCTGATTGGTCATGCGGCTGCCATAGCCGGCCAGTCCGACCAGCTCCAGCACGGCCTCGACCCTGTCGCGGATCTCGCTCGACTGCAGCCCGCGCAGCTTCAGACCGAAGGCCAAGTTCTTGAAAACGTTCATATGACTCCACAGAGCATGGCTCTGGAAAACCATTCCAGTTGGCCGTTTTTCCGGCGGCAGGCGCGTCACGTCCTCGTCATCGATGGAGATTACGCCCGTGGTCTGTTTTTCAAAACCGCCAACGATGCGCAGCAGAGTGGATTTTCCCGATCCCGAGGGGCCGAGCAAGCAGACAAGCTCTCCATCGGCCACATCAAGTGAAAAACTGTCGACGGCGACAGTCCCTCCACCGAAAACCTTCGAGATTTCACGAATATTGAGAACGGACATTGTCTTTTTAACCTTCCGACAGTCAGCCGCCGAAACCACGGGCGAACGCATCTCCGCCGATAACGCGACGGGCGAACATGAGGGCAATGAAGGACGGCACCCAAAGCATGACCGAAAGCACGGCGCCATACTGGATGACCATCTGGTTGTTGATGAAGCTGATCATGAGCACCGGCATGGTACGGATGCCGGGCGCACCGATCAGCCAAGCGCCCTCGGTTTCGTAGAAGGTACCGACAAAACTGAGAAGAAGAGCTGCAAAAATCGTCGGTGCCGCCTGGGGTAGTGTGATCGACCAGAACACCCGAAACGGCCCCGCCCCGACATCACGGGCAGCTTCTTCCATTCGCCTGTCGACGGCCTGAAAGGCCGCCACCGGTATCCAGATCATGAACATCAACGTACCGACCAACTGTATGAGTGCCACGCCCCAAAAGGTTCCGATCAGATCGAGTTGCAGGAAGATGGCGGCAATTGCGACCAGCAGGCCAAATTTCGGAAAGGCATGACCGGCCAGGAAAGAAAAGAACAGGATGCCACCTCCTGGAAACTTCATCCGGGCAAAGGCATAGGCCGCCGGCAGGCAGATGATCGCGGAGACGAGTGTGACCGACGCCGACAGCGTCAGGCTTAATTTCAAGGCATTCCAAACATCCGCTCGTCCCAGGGTCTTGCTCCAGAAACGGAGCCCGAACTGCTGGGGAATAACGTTTGGATAGCGCCAGACCTCCGTGAAGGCCCAGGTAGCTACGATCAAAAGCGGAACCACGATCACGGTTGTCAGCACGGCAGCAAGAACAATACCAGTCACGTCGGTTCGTCTGGTTGGTGTAAGAACATGCGTCACGACAGTCATCTTCCCCGGTTGCGCGCCACGGAGCGCACGTAAAAGAGCCCGAAGGTGATGCAAAAACAGAAGGTCACCACGGCTTGTGTGATCGCCCCGAGCGGGTCGTTCACATCACGGAAGGTCCTCTGCATAAACGGTCCCATCATTTCCGGCGATGCCGGTCCCAGCAGATAGGGCAGCGTGAAAGCCGAGAAGATGCCAAGCACTGCGAAAGATAAGGCCACCAGAATGGAATTGGAGATGCGCGGCAGGATGATGTGCCAGAAGACCTGGAGCCTGTTGGCCCCGACATCACGTGCCGCCTCGATCGACATATTGGCGACGGTGCCAAGTCCGGAGAGCAGAATGAGAACGGTCAACGGAATATTGTCCCAGACCAAGCCGATAACCGGTCCCCATGGGGTTAGATAAGGGGTGCGTATCTTCGGCAGTCCGGCTGCATTCAAGAGCAGGTCGACCATGCCATTGGGGCCAAGCACCCGGATAAAGGCGTAGGCCAGAATGATCGACGGCACGAACATCGGCAAAATGGCCAAGGCCTGCACATAGGCGGCGATGCTGCCGGAAGAAAAGCGCAGGTAAAGCGCGATAGGTAGGCAGATCAACAACAGGAATACCGCGCAGACACCCGTGGTCCAGAGCGTCAGCAGCAGGTTATTCAAGCTGTAGCTGTCGGTAAAGAAGAACACATAGCTCGAAAAGTCAAAACCAACGTGTCCGGCTGCATCAGGTCGCCATACTGTTCGCAGGATGGCGCTGATGATCGGCCAGATGATGAGCCATGCAACGAGAAGAACGGGAACGGCAACGAGCAGGAGGCCGGTGAGCCCCCTGCTTTCCCCGGCATCCCGCGAGCGCCCTGAGGCCATGTGCGGTGTCATAATCAGGACTAGGTGCGGTCGATGTTTGGAGCGACGTTGCGATACCAGCCATCATTGATCGCCGCTTCCCAATCACCGGCTGGGAATGTCGGGATTGTCGTCGGGATGATATCGGCGAACTTCTCGCGCAGTTCCGCAGAGACGTTGTCCCAGCTGACACCCGGGAAGCCACCGAGCTCCGTCAGGATGGCGCTCTGGATCTCTTCCGTCAGCACGAAATTGGCAAGCTTGAGAGCCGCATCGCGGTTCTTGCCGTTCGAGAGAACGACCGCGCGCGAGAAGCCGCCGCACAGAGCGAGATCCTGAAGCTGCACGAGACCGGTATTCTCGGGTAGAACACCCTCATCGATCGCATGCAGCACCTGGTCGGACCAGACCGGCGTCATGGTGACAACACCCTGGGCAAGAAGCTGGATCGATTGTGTGTTGCCGGAGGAATAGGAGCCGTTGTCATAAAGCGCCGGGGCGATGTCGTTGAGGATTGCCCAGGTCTTGCCAAGGGCTTCGCCGGCAAAGGCTTCGGTGTAATTATCGACGGTGAAGGCCTTGGGATCGAGACCATTGGCCTGATGGACGGCGCGGCGAACGAAATTGCCGCCCGAACCTCCCTTATCGGGACGATTGTAGACGAACTGGCCCGGATTGGCCTTGATCCAGGTGACAAGAGCATCCCAGGTCTTGGGCGCATCTTCCGGCTTAAGCTTCGCCGTGTCGTAGGCCAGCAGAACTTGCGAGCCGCGGTAAGGCAGGCTGTACTCACTGTCGATCGCGAGTGGGTTGACCTTGGAATAGTTGGAAAGGCCGGCATTCTTCATGTTGACGTAGAGGCCAGCTTCGATGGCACCCTTGGGCAAACGCGGATCGGCGTGTTCGAAATAATCGGCCTGCGGGTCGGTTTCGGTGTGCATGGCGGCGATGGCGCGTTCAGCGATCGCATGGATACCAGCGCTGTCGCCGGCATCCACGAGATTGAGTGTGACGCCACTATTGGCCGCTTCGAAGGCGGGTTTCACGTTGTTCGCCCAGAAATCCAGGATGTTGCTATCCGAGCCGGTGTACCAGTCTATACGGCCTTCCTCGGCAAAGGACATGCGAGGCAGAACCAGCATACCGGCAACGGAACCGGCTGTTGAAATCAAAAAGGTGCGACGCTTCATCATCAGTCTCCTTGTCGGTGGCGGATTGAGCCACCTGGAATTGTTACCAGCCCTCGGTGAAATAGACGGTCTTAGTGCCGAACGTGGACTGGCCTCCGTTCGCTATTTCCGTCGGGTTTCACCCGCCAGGCGCAGCCTCCTTGAAAAATCCGGAAACAACACCAGAAACAGAGAAATCATGCACACAGGTGCAGCCCGTCTCTTGATCGGCGATCAACGACTACATGTGCAGTGCAAAACTTTGATGACAGGATTTATTGCACACATGTGCAATGCTGAATGCCGTCAGCCCGCGTTCGGCCGCACCGACTTTCGCCAGATGGCACGGGATTCAAAAACAATGGGCTTGCCGCGCTCTGCAGGCGCTTGCGATGCTGGTTCCGTCAGCAGATCGACGACGAGGCGGCCCATCTCTTCAAGTGGCTGTTCGAAGGTGGTCAACTGGTAGGAATCCCAGCCAGCCTGTTCGATATTGTCGAAACCTACGACACAAAGGTCTTCGGGAATACGCAGGCCGAACTCATTTCTAGCTGCGTCCATGAAGCCGAGTGCCAGGAGATCGGTGACGCAGAAAACCCCATCGGGCGCACCTGAACGAGCAAAGACACGGCGGGCGACGTTGAAGCCCGAGCGATATCCGGTTGGCCCAGCTTCGCCGACGGTGACATTCAGTCCGTCGGCGCGTGCAGCCTCGACGAATACCCGCTCCCGCTCGACAAGGCTCGCTGTCCGGGTACTCGATACGACGACACTGAGATGCTTGCAGCCGGCGCGCCGCAACAGAAAATACGCCTCACGGGCGGCTGTAGCGTTGTCGATCGAGAGATTGTGGCTGCCCTGCGTGCGATCATTGCGATTTATAAGAACCACGTCTTGGCCATTGGCAAGCGCCGTTTCGATCAGCGAAAAAGATGGCGTTGCGGAGAGCACCACAGTCGCATCCGCACGGTAGTGAAGCGTAAGCTTCAAAGCGCGACTGACGCTTTCCTCGTCGGCTTCCGTATTGAGCACGACCGTGATTTTGCCGACGGCTTGGAGTTCGCGGGTCAGGACATCAACCATGCCCACCCGGATCGGCGTGGTCAGGTCCGAAACGATCAAGCAGACGATATTGCTGCGTTCGCGCAATTGCCGAGCGAGATGGTTGACGTGATACCCGAGGTCTTCCGCAGCCTTGATAACCTTCTCACGGGTTTTGGGCGAGACACTCGCGCCATCGGTAAAGGTGCGAGACACCGCCGAGCGGGACACGCCTGCCCGCTCAGCGACCGTTTTTGCGCTGACGAAAGACCGGGGTTTCGTATCACTCACTGTCTGTCTCCCTTTTGCTGCGGATATATCGATTGCGACGCGGGAGCAGCATGCTTATCAGCCGCTTTCTCGAAACACCAATGGGGATCCTCGCTGTGAAATCACCCGTATTCGCTGGGGGTAGCTCGGAGCCTGCGGCATAACGTAACGTTAGAAAACCGCAATTCCGTGTTGCCGAGACGATGCATCGCACCGCCGCAGTTTCCTACATTACGGGCATTTTTCGTAAGCGCTGCCGGCGATCAGCATAGAGGGAGACCGGATGGGTTTGGTGGTCTGAATCCAGTCACTACTGCCGATTCAATGACACTTAAAGCGAATATTACAAGTGTATTCAACTATTAATATATAAGGTATCCTACGTAATGGGTTTGATGAACTTACTTATACTCCGTTAACTTTGGGTCTATATTATAAAAATTTAAATTAACCGAACTTCGAGATGGCCGATATGTTTGGAAACATGAAATATTCGTTGATTTCTTCATCTGTTGAACAGTTGACTGCCAATGTAATGATTGCGGATCGAGACTATAAAATCACTTATATGAACAAGGCGGTACGCGATCTTCTCCAAGAGGCTGAAGATGATATCCGCGAGATGTTTCCTGACTTTCGTGCCGACCAGCTGCTCGGTAAGTCAATCGACATCTTTCACAAGAACCCGGCGCATCAAAGAGGCCTGCTGGATGGTCTGAAATCTACCCACGAGGCGTCTATCAAAATCGGACAGCGGTCCTTCGACCTGATCGCCAATCATATCTGGAAGGGTGGAAAACGTGTTGGCACCGTTGTCGAATGGGCGGATGCGGCGGAGCGGCTCAAGAATGTTGAATTTCAGGCAAAACTGGATGCTCTTGGAAGATCGCAGGCGGTGATCGAATTCGATATGGATGGTACGATCCTGTACGCCAATGAAAATTTCCTGGATGCCCTCGGCTATAGCCTCGACGAGATCGTGGGCAAGCATCACAGCATGTTCGTGGAAGCCGGTTACCGCGAAAGCGAAGACTATCGCCGCTTCTGGACCGATCTGGCCGACGGAAAATTCCAGTCGGATGAATTCTTGCGGATCGGCAAGGGAGGGAAGGAAGTCTGGATCCAGGCGACCTACAATCCGATCTTCGATGCGTCCGGGTGCCCCTACAAGGTGGTGAAGTTCGCCACGGACATCACCGAGCAGGTGATGGAACGTCAGCGCCGAAGACATGTGCAGCAGCGAATAAACGAGGACTTGTCTGAGATCTCGCAAGCAATAGCCAACGCGACCGAACGGGCTACCAGTTCCGCTGCCACTTCGGAACAGACCTCTTCAAGCGTTCAGACCGTAGCGGCCGCGGCCGAGGAACTGGTCACGTCCATCCAGGAAATCAGCCGTCAGGTCCAGACCGCACTTGATGTTTCCCAGAACGCAGTGAAGGAAGCGGAGCGTTCCGGGGAAATCATGTCGGGCCTTTCGGAGGATGCCAAGACCATCGGATCAGTCATAGAACTTATTGATGGTATTGCGGATCAGACCAATCTTCTTGCCCTGAACGCAACAATCGAAGCAGCGCGTGCGGGCGAAGCAGGCAAGGGTTTCGCCGTGGTTGCCTCCGAAGTGAAGAACCTGGCGTCGCAGACCAGCAAGGCGACGGAAGACATCTCCGCCCAGATCAGCACAATGCAGGAAACGACGGGTCAGGCAGTTACCGCAATCGAAACGATCATGGCAGTGATCAACAATGTTGGAGATATCGCAGCGAGTATCGCATCAGCGGTTGAAGAACAGACAGCGGTCACCAACGACATTTCCTCCAACATGCAATCGGCGGCCCAGGGCGTCGGACTGATCACAACAAACATCCAGTCGATTTCCTCAGCCACGGAGCAAATCAACGCCGCGACAATGAGCGTGAAAGAAGCATCTCAATCCCTTGTATGAGTTCAAGCGGAACATGTTGCGCATCGAGATTCTCCGGGGTGCGCCGTTAAGTTTTTCGAGTTTCCCGTGTCTTGAGATTTGGTCGTTGAAAGACCGCTCCGGATTGGGAGTTCATGCGTCATGATTCTTTGTTCCGTCGGCGCCCCGATAGTGTTCTCCCGATTGCTGCCTACACAAGTCCTAGGATGATGTGGGGCCACGACGCCGTTGAGCTGGTAAATGCTGCGCGGAAGCTTCATGCAGAGGCAAAAAAGAAGCTCAGTTTCGCTGACCTGCCATCCGCCGCACCTTACCGGGTCAGGTCTCGGTGAAAATCGACAAAGTTGGCACTGCCGCTGAGATCAATCAGCGCCCGCAACATGAGATTGGCGCCTTTTTCAATCTCTTGCCAATCGCTGTGTTCATCAGGTGAGTGGCTGATGCCGTTTTTGCTTGGCACAAAGATCAAGCCGGAGGGACATACTGTTTGCATCGTCTGGGCATCGTGCCCGGCGCCCGACGGCAATCTCATCGCTGCAAGATCGTACCGGTCGGCAAGATCCTGTAAGCGGCCGGCTAAGCTAGCATCGAGATGGGTCGGAGGCAGCCAACTTCGTTCGACACTCTCCAGCTGCAAATCGTGACGGCAGGCGATTGCCGTAGCGTGATTTAGAAAATGTTCTTTGAGCGAGAGCATGATGTCCTCGCAGGTGTCTCGCAAGATCACTGAAAAGCAGGTGCGACCGGGAATCGTGTGCGGCTGGTTCGGCTCCAGGGCGACATGGCCGATTGTGACACGGCTCTGGTCGGTGCCTTTGTCTTTAATCAGTGTAGGAATGCTCTGCGCCAGTTCGGCCAGTCCCGCAAAGGCATCAGCACGCATGCTCATTGGCGTCGTTCCAGAATGATTTGCGGCGCCCGTAAGTGTGAATTCAAGATAACAGACCCCTGACACCTGGTCTGCGATCCCGATCGGTATCTTCTTTCGTTCCAGGATAGGACCTTGTTCGATGTGGAGTTCGAGAAACGCTCCAATCGAGCCTTCAGGTCTTGCTGCCGTCATGATGGACAAGGGGTCGAGGCCCTGCCGCGCCATTACGTCACAAAGTCTCTGGCCATCAGCGTCGACCGCCCTGTCGATCCAGTCTTCCGTGATAGCACCAGCGATTGCCTGGGAGCCGAGCATGCCGCCGAAGCGGCCTTCTTCCTCAGAGGTCGCAACGACCTCGATGGCGGTCTTAAGGTTTATGCCGGCGTCTTTCATCGTGCGGACGCATTCAAGCGCAACACAGACACCGAGCGCGCCGTCGAAGGCGCCGCCGTTCACCACCGTGTCGAGGTGCGAGCCGGCCATGATAGCGGGACCATCTGCCGGTCCGAACCGGCCGAAGACATTGAGGGCGCCGTCGGTCCAGACGTTGAGCTTGTCCTTGCGCATTTCGTCAGCGAACCAGACCCGGCAGTCGATGTCCGCCTGTGAGAAGCCGGGCCGGTTGTAACCGCCGGTCACCGGATCGAATCCGAATCCGTTTACCCCCTCCAGCAGGGATTTGAGGCGGTCTAGCCGGATTTTCGGTTCTGGCTGCGGCATCCGGATTCCTCCCAATGAATCAGTGCGTAGGCGTTTTCGCGGCTCATTGGATACACCCCATGAGCAAAATCAGTATGAAATAATTATTGCGAACTCGCAATTAATCATGATTAATTATCCATCAGAACACAATGAGGGGAATGGTCATGAAAACGTTTCTAGCCGCGGCACTCGCCTCGGTCTTGCTTGCCTTTGCGCCCCAGGTACAGGCGCAAACGCCACCCAATGTTCTGGTGGTCGGTCAGATCGCGGAGCCGAAGTCGCTCGACCCGCATGCGGTCACCGCGGTCAATGATTTCCGCATTCTGATGAACATCTACGATGGTCTGGTCCGCTACAAGGATGGCACGCTGGAGGTCGAGCCGTCGCTCGCCAAAAGCTGGACCATTTCGGACGACGGCAAGACCTATACATTCAAGCTGCGCGATGGGGTTACCTTCCACGACGGTTCGCCGTTCAACGCGGACGCGGTGAAGTTCAACTTCGATCGTATGCTGAAGGAAGATCACCCCTATCACGACACCGGCCCCTTCCCGCTGTCGTTTTTCTTCTCCACGGTCGAGGAGGTCGTTGCAGATGACGATCTTACTGTGACCTTCAAGCTGAGCGCGCCCTATGCGCCCTTTCTGTCCAATCTCGCCTATCCGACCGGCCTGATCGTGTCACCGGAAGCGGTGAAGAAATACGGCAAAGACTTTGGCCGTCATCCGTCCGGCACAGGGGCTTATAAGTTCGCCGAATGGGAAGCGAATGCCAAGGTCGTCGCCGTCAGAAACGAGGACTATTGGGACGGTGCACCGGATCTGGAAGCCGTGATATACCGTCCGATCACGGACGCGAACACCCGGATCGCCGAAATGCTGTCTGGAGGTCTCGATATTATGGTCGAAGTGCCGCCCGACAGCCTGCAGCAGTTCAAATCGGACGCAGCTTTCAAAGTCTACGAACAGGCCGGACCACACGTCTGGTTCCTGATCCTGAATGCCAAGGAAGCGCCGTTCAACAATAAACTCGCCCGTCAGGCCGCCAACTACGCCATCAACAAGAAGGCGCTGGTGGAGAACATCCTGCAGGGTACCGCGGACGTGGCCGCAGGACCGACTCCACCAGCCTTCGCCTGGGCCTATAACGACAGCCTTCAGCCCTATCCGTATGATCCGGAGAAGGCCAAGGAACTGTTGAAGGAGGCAGGTTACAATGGCGAGGAAGTCACCTTCTATGTCACCGAAGGCGGCTCCGGCATGCTCGACCCGATCGCTATGGGCACCGCCATCCAGGCGGATCTTCAGGCCGTCGGCATGAACGTCAAGATCGAGACCTATGAGTGGAACACCTTCCTCGGTAAGGTGAACCCGGGCCTTGAGGGCAAGGCGGGCCTGGCCGAAATGGCGTGGATGACCAACGATCCGGACACGCTGCCGTTTCTGGCTCTGCGCACAGAGGCGATGCCCGATAAGGGGGGCTTCAACTCCGGTTACTACTCCAACCCGAAGGTGGATGAACTGCTGGAGAAGGCCCGTCAGGTCACCGACCAGGCGGAGCGTGCCAAGCTCTACAAGGAAATGCAGACCATCGTTCAGGAAGACGCGCCCTGGGTGTTTGTGGCGAACTGGAAACAGAATGCCGTCACCAAGGCCTCGGTTGAGAACTTCAAGCTGCAGCCTTCCTTCTTCCTGATGCTTCAGGATGTCAAGAAGCCCCAGTAACAGGTTTGACACCGGTCCCGGCGGAACGCGCTGGGGCCGGTTTTTCTTTTTAGCTGTGAGGGGAGGTGCGTTTTGGCCTTTTACATCGCCAAACGCCTGCTGGGAGCGATACCGGTCCTGTTCGGGCTGACGATCATCGTCTTCCTGATCATGGCGATGATCCCGGGCGACCCGGCGACCGCGATCCTGGGCTCCTATGCGACACCTGAAAACGTCGCCAAGCTTAACAAGGACCTCGGCCTCGACAAGAGTCTGTTCGAACAATATTTCATCTGGATCGGCAACCTGTTCCAGGGCGATCTCGGGCGCTCCTACACACTGAATCGTCCCGTGTTGGATGAGGTTCTGGAGCGCTTTTCCGCCACGCTGATCCTGGCGGGTACATCGCTGGTGCTCTGCTCTATCTTCGGACTTCTGGCCGGTATCGTTTCTGCCGTGCGCCAATACGGCTGGGCCGACAAGGTCATTACGCTCTTGGTCCTGATCGGTATTTCGACGCCATCCTTCTGGCTGGGTCTTCTTTTGATCCTGATCTTCGCGGTCAATCTGCGCTGGCTGCCCGCTTCCGGTATGTACGCCATCTACGGCGGCGGGGATCTGCCGGATCTGATCACCCACCTGACCCTGCCTGCACTGACGCTGTCCGTTGTCGCGACCGGCGTGATCGCCCGCCTGACCCGTACCGCCATGCTGGAAGTTCTGCGACAGGACTACATCCGCACCGCGCGCGCCAAGGGCTTGACAGAGCGCAAGGTCATCTACAGGCACGCTTTCAAGGCGGCGCTCGTCAGTGTCGTTCCGGTGATCGGTATCCAGGCCGGCTTTGTCATCGGCGGCGCGGTCTATATCGAGACTGTGTTCCAGTGGCCAGGTATTGGCTCCATGCTGGTAACCGCCATTTCCACCCGCGACCTGCTGTTGGTGCAGGGGGGTGTCCTTGTTGTTGCCACCGCCTACGTTTTTTTCAATCTGGCGGCCGATGTTGTCCAGACCATGCTTGATCCGAGGTTGCGCTGATGAGTGATACGGCAATCGGCAGCTCGGCCAAGCCTGCGAAAAAGTCCTCCCGTCCGGGGACACTGAAGCTTCTTTTGAACAACACACTGGCGACCACTGGCTTCGTCCTTCTGGTCTTGATCTGCCTGATCGCGCTGGCCGCTCCGGTTCTGCCGCTGCCCGATCCAGATGTGACCGCGCCGGTGAACCGGCTGAAGCCGATCTTTAGCGCCGGACATCTCCTTGGCACCGATCATCTCGGTCGCGACCTGCTTTCGCGGCTTATCTGGGGAACGCGGGTTTCGCTCGCCGTCGGACTGTCGGCCACGGTCATCGCTGCCTTCTTCGGCTCCCTGCTGGGGCTGGTTGCAGGCTATGCTGGCGGGCACACGGATAACACCATCATGCGCGGTATCGATATGGTGATGGCCTTTCCGTATATTCTGCTTGCGCTTGCCATCGTCGCGGTGCTCGGCCCGGGGCTGCTGAACGCGCTCTATGCGATCGCGCTGGTCAACATCCCGTTCTTTGCAAGAAACATCCGCGGTATCACACTCGGTCTGGCGCGGAGGGAATTCGTTGATGCGGCGCGGCTCTCTGGCAAGTCGCCGGTGCAGATCCTCTTTCTGGAAATCCTGCCGAATGTGATGCCGGTGATTGTCATCACCATGTCGACCACGGTGGGTTGGATGATCCTGGAAACGGCGGGTCTGTCGTTCCTGGGGCTGGGCGCGCAACCGCCGCAAGCCGACCTTGGTTCCATGCTCGGCGAAGGCCGCAAGATTCTCTTCAACGCGCCGCATGTCTCCGTCATTCCGGGACTGATGATCTTCGTCCTTGTCATGAGCATCAACCTTTTCGGCGATGGTATCCGCGATGTGCTCGATCCGAGGTTGCGCGCAGGCTCTTTGACCCGCCCGGTTGCCCGTACAGCGGTCGAACGGAACGGCGATGTTCCCGCGGCTTCGAGCGGCCCATGTGTTCTCGACATCAAGGGTCTGAGGACGGAATTCAACATCGGCGGCTCCGTCTACAAGGCCGTCGGCGGTGTCGATCTCAACCTGAAACAGGGTGAATGTTTAGGGATTGTCGGAGAATCCGGCTCCGGAAAATCGGTGACAGCCATGTCGGTCATGGGGCTGGTGCCGACGCCTCCGGGCCGGATTGCGGGCGGGGCAGTCTACCTTGAAGGTGAGGACCTCTTCGCCGCCAGCAACAACCGCATCCGCGATCTGCGTGGTGGCACTGTCGCCTATGTGTTCCAGGATCCGCTCTCAACCCTGCACCCGCTGTTCACGGTCGGCGATCAGCTTATCGAAGCGATCCAGGCGCATCGGCCGCTCTCCGGCAGGCAAGCAAGGGACGAGGCGATCTCGCTTCTGTCGCTGGTACGCATTCCCAATCCCCAGGAGCGCCTCTCGGTCTATCCGCATGGGCTTTCCGGTGGCATGCGTCAGCGTGTCTGTATCGCAATGGCGCTCGCCAACGACGCCAAGGTGCTGATCGCGGACGAGCCTACGACGGCGCTTGATGTCACGGTGCAGGCGCAAATCCTGAAGTTGCTCAATGGCCTGAGGAAAGAAAGGAACGCTGCGATCTTGTTCATCACCCACGACTTCGGTGTCGTGTCCGCGCTCTGCGATCGGGTCGCCGTCATGTATGCCGGGCGCATCGTGGAGATGGGCACCACAAAGGATGTGCTCGAACATCCCCAGCATCCCTATACGGCGAAACTGATCGAGTGCGTTCCGGTTCTGGGTGAACCCGAGCGGCGTCTGGACGCCATCGAAGGCCGTCCGCCGGTGGTCAACAACCTTCCGGAGGGATGCGCCTTCGCCGACCGCTGTCCGCGTGCCCAAGCCGTATGCCGGAAGGGTGACATCGAACTGGTGATGACATCTGAAAGCAGGGGAGTGCGTTGTCTCTACCCGGAAGGTCAGGGAGGCACGGCATGAGCGGGAGGGCAGCAACACAGGATGCTGCAGCCGGCGCGCCCCTTCTCAGGATTGAGGGTGTCGAGCGCATCTTTGGCGGGGAGCGTAAGCTTTTCGGTGGTCACACGCCTGCCGTTCATGCGGTGCAGGGGCTGACGCTGGAGGTTTGTCAGGGAGAAACACTCGGCGTTGTCGGCGAATCCGGCTGCGGCAAGTCGACCCTTGCACGTCTCGTTGTCGGGCTGGACCTGCCCACCAGTGGCAGGATCACTTTTGGCGGTGAGGATCTCGTGGATCTCGCCCGCAAGGACCGGCGGGAACTTGCCCGCAAGGTTCAGTATGTCTTTCAGGATCCGGTCGCTTCACTCAACCCGCGCAAGACCATCCGCACCATTCTGGAAGCTCCTCTGAAGCATCTCACAAAGCTCGATGCAGCGGGCCGCAAGCGCAAGCTGGAAGAGCTTTTGTCTGCGGTCAATCTGGCACCGGAGTTCCTGGAGCGCTACCCACATGAGTTTTCCGGCGGTCAGGCACAGCGTATCGGCATTGCCCGTGCGCTTGCCGCCGATCCGGAGCTTGTGGTTCTCGATGAACCGGTGTCCGCGCTCGATGTTTCGGTGCAGGCACAGGTTTTGAACCTCCTGGATGATCTGAAGGACCGCTTCGGACTGACTTATGTCTTCATCAGCCATGATCTCTCGGTGGTGGAGAGTGTCAGTGACCGGGTCGCAGTGATGTATTTCGGCCGGCTTGCCGAACTCGGGCCGGCCCGCGGGGTTTTCCGGGCGCCACGTCATCCCTATACCGGACTGTTGATGCGTTCCGCCCCAGCACCGGGGCGGCAGGACCTGATGCCTGAGGAGGCGAGTGCAGAATTGCCCGATCCCTACAACCCGCCAACAGGATGTGCCTTTGCCGCGCGCTGTTCCTCGGTCACCGAGCTTTGCCGGAAAACCCAACCATCCCCAGATCAGTTTCAAAATGCGACCGGCAGCCATCTTGCCGCTTGCCACTATCCTTTGCCGGGGGCATAGGGCTAGGAACAGGAAAAGACGGCGAGTGGACCGATGACCTTTACAGATGCGGCTTCAGGCCCAAAATCGCGCAAACGCCTGCGCCGGTCGGATATGGTCGCCTTACAGATCCGTGAGCGGATCGTCGCTGAAGGATTGAAACCGGGAGAGCGCATTCCGGCCGAGTGGCTGACGCATGAGGCGGTGAAGGTTTCCAGGGGCACCTTGCGTGAGGCGCTGAAGGTGCTGGACTACCAGGGACTGATCAAGAGCAAAAGCGGCCCTGGCGGCGGGATCTTTGTCGATCAGGTGGAGCCAGGCGAGGCCATCCGGCTGCTCGACAATCTGTTTCTGTTCAATCCGCCATCCGTTTCCGACATCTATACCCTGCGTAAACAGCTTGAACCGGAGCTTGCAGCAAGCATAGCCGGGCATCTATCAGAGGCGGGTTTCCAGAGCCTTCAGAGTTGTATCCGCCTTTATGAAGACGAACCGAAGACGGCGGAAGAGGAATATGCCCAAAGACTGGCAGAACTGGATTTCCACGAGGAACTGACCCGGCATTGCCCGAATGCCCTTCTGGCTTTCACCTGCAGCTTTCTCGTCAGCCTGCTCAAGGACATGACCGTGTGCCGGTCGATTTACAAGGAACCGATCCCGGGGCTGCGCGAGACAGGGCTGAATTACCAGGTACGTCTTCTCAGGTCGATCAAGGCGGGTGATGCAGAACTCAGCCGTATGATTATGTCCGGTCATATGATCGAGGCGGAAAAATACATGCTGGAGTGCGCAGCGATAAAGCTTCCGGGCGGACAGTCCGAGGGTTTGCCGGAGGACGATACGGGGTGATGCTGGTCATATTTACAGCTCACATAGGGTCCATTCCGGTATAGACTTTTTCTCATAGCATTGTGCAAGAGCCGAAGCTTTCGGTCTGTGGCCAAGAAACCGGCAGCGGTTCAACTTGGTTACTCTAAGAAATGTTAGTTGCATTTCCATCGTTATCTACAGCCGGTGCAAGCCCTAGATAGATACAGCATCGTAACACTAATCAATGGCAGAATATAAATCACAGGTCCCGTAAAGAGCGATCCGAATGTTACGATCTCAAAAAAATTGTTTGAGTTTTCTGACCCTCTGCCAACATCATACATCCTTAAATAAGTAATAG
>JBNKOQ010000036.1:0-15712 GCA_050294735.1 Roseibium sp.
TATCTCCGGGATTCTGCCTGACAGATATTTTAGCGATGCCGGTGACGGCGAACCTGCTGTGTCCGAAATACCAGCGGCACCATTGGCCTCGAAAAACGATGGGGTTGCCGAATATCGGGAACTGGCGCATCCGGTGGGGTCATGGCAGCGGGAACAGAATGACCCGGTCGCCATTGTTGGTCTCAGCTGCCGTTTCCCGATGGCCAAAGATGCCGATGCATTCTGGCAGAACCTTGTTGCTGGCCGCGATTGTATCAGCACGGTTCCTGAAGACCGCTGGTCGTGGCAGGAGATCGACGGTGATCCGTTGAAGTCACCCGGCAAGACCAACATCCACTCGGGCGGCTTTATCGACGGGGTTTTCGAATTCGACCCGCTGTTTTTCGGCATCTCCCCACGGGAAGCCAGGCTGATGGATCCGCAGCAGCGGCTGATGCTGATGCACGCCTGGAAGGCCATTGAGGATGCAGGGCACTCGCCCAAAAGCCTGGCCGGGCAAAAAGTCGGCGTGTTTGTCGGCACCTCGTCCAGCGGCTACCGTGAAATGATCTCGGGAGAGACAGGCGGAGCCGGCTATGTCGCGACTGGCACAGTGCCTTCGGTCGGTCCGAACCGGATCAGCTATTTCCTCGATCTTCACGGACCGAGCGAACCCGTTGAGACCGCTTGCTCAAGTTCGCTGGTGGCGCTGCATCGTGCGGTGCAGGCGATTGGCAGCGGTGAGTGCGACATGGCCGTGGTCGGCGGTGTCAACACGATCATCACGCCGGAAGCTCACATCAATTTCGCCACAGCTGGAATGCTTTCTCCCGACGGGCGTTGCAAGACCTTCTCTGCCGAGGCGAACGGATACGGACGCGGGGAAGGCGCCGGGATGCTGTTCCTGCGCCGCCTGTCAGACGCGGAACGTGATGGCGATCCGATCCGGGCCATAGTCCGGGGAACCGCGATCAATCATGGTGGCCGCGCCAACTCGCTGACGGCGCCCAATACCCAGGCGCAAGCGGAGCTTCTCAAGGATGCCTACACCAGAGCCGGGATCGATCCGCGGACAGTGGGATATATCGAGGCGCACGGGACCGGCACCGAATTGGGGGATCCTGTCGAAGTCAACGCGCTGAAGTCGGCATTTCGCGATCTGACAGCCGACAAAGGCGGATTGAACGGCGGCAGATGCTGGCTCGGGTCGGTCAAGACCAACATAGGGCACCTCGAACTGGCAGCAGGCGTCGCGGGCGTCATCAAGGTGCTGAAGCAATTCGAGCACCGGCAGATCGCGCCGAGCCTGCATAGTCTTCCTCCCAATCCGTACATTGATTTTGCGGACAGTCCGTTTGAGGTCGCGCAGTCCGGGCAGCCATGGCTGCCGGTTCCGACGGAGGAGGGCGATCCGCTGCCGCTTCGGGCCGGTGTCAGCAGTTTTGGCTTCGGCGGGGTCAATGCCCATGTCATTCTTGAGGAATACGTGCCCCGCGAGGCCTCGATCCGGCAGCCTTCTCATTCGAACGGACCATATGTCTTTGTTCTCTCCGCCCGCGATGACGACCGGCTAGCCGAGACCGTCCGGGATCTGATTTGTGAACTCAAAACCGGCCGGATCGGAGACAGTGAGGTCCACGACCTGGCCTACACGCTTCAGACCGGGCGGGCGGAGCTTGCCGAACGGCTGGCGATTGTGGCCGGGGATATTCCGGAACTGGTTGAGCGGCTGGAGATGTTCCTGTCAGGCGGGTCATTGCCAGTGGAGGTCCTGACCGGACGGGCCGGTGATCACCGGGCGGGGCGCGCTGCTTTGAAGGCATCCGCGACGCCACAGGAAATCGCGGCCCATTGGGCTTCTGGCGGGAAGGTTGATTTGTCGAGCCATGGCCTTTCCGGAGGAAAACGGCAGAGGCTACCGACCTATCCCTTCGCGCGGGATATCTACAGGATCGGTGGTCAGGGCGGCAGTACCCATCAGGACGATGGCATCGGCATTGCCCCGGAGCCGGCTGATGGCATTTTCAGCTGTGGGCTGGATGCTGAAGACTTTTACCTGCGCGATCACCGCATTCTCGGAAACCGTATCCTGCCCGGTGCCATGAGCCTCGAACTGGTCCGGCAGGCCATGGCTTGCCATGATCCGTCTTGTTCACGGTCTGTGGTTCTGTCCAACGTCATCTGGCAGAGGCCGCTGGAGTTGAACAGCGGGTGCCTTAACGTCAGGGTCCCGCTCTCGCAAACAGGCGATGACACATGGTCCTTCCGCTTGTGTGCCGCAAACGCGGAAGACCAGAGCTTCATGCGCGGCGACGTGTCGTTTGCACCGGACCCTGCGGTGTCTCCTCCGGCTCTGGACGTAGCCGATGTCCGGCGCCGCTGTCAGACCGTGCATGATGTGGACTATCTTTACGCATCCTATGCAGCTCTCGGCATCGATTACGGTCCGTCCTTCCGCGCGCTTGCCGAGGTCAGCTCCGGAGACGGCGAGGTTCTGGCGCGATTGCAATTGCCTGCGGCTCTTTTGGGGCAGGACAATCACTTCGGTCTGCATCCCAGCCTCGTCGACGGGGCTTTCCAGGCAGCGATGGTTCTTTTTGCCGGCAACGACCAGCAGAAACTTGCCGTCCCTTTCTTTATCGACCGTGTTGAGGCTCATGGCCGGGTTCCGGATCGCGCTCTGGCCCATCTGACCCGGCGGTCCGGCAGTGCTTCAGGCACCGAGAAAATTGATATTTCGATAGCCGATGAAGAGGGGGCGGTTTGTGTCCGGATTACCGGCTTTACCCTGCGCTCGATGACCGCGCCAGGTCGGTCGGAACAGCGCGCGGAAACCGGTGGCTCTGATAAAAAGGTGATGCAGAGTAAGGCTGTCGAACGCTATTTTGTCGACCTCGTCTCCCGGGAAACGGAGATCGATGCCTCAGTGATCTCGGTGGATGCACCGCTTGAGGACTATGGCATCGACTCGGTCATGATCATGCGGCTGACCGAACAGCTGGAGGCGGATTTCGGGCCGCTATCCAAGACGCTGTTTTACGAGCATCAGACGCTGAAGTCCTTGATGGAGTATTTCCAGGCCGAAAAACCGGAGAGGCTCGCCGAAGTCACAGGGGCTGGGAGCCTGGAGGTTTCGCATGCGGTGCCTGCCGTCGCGGCCTCGGAAACAAGATGGCAAAGGCTTTCATCCGATGAGCCGATTGCGATCATCGGCCTGGCCGGGCGGTACCCGGGCAGCAAGTCGGTGGAGGCGTTTTGGGAAAACCTCGCCTCGGGCCGCGACAGTGTTACAGAAGTTCCGGCCAGCCGCTGGGATCACAGCCGTTATTACGACCCGAAGCCGCAACCGGGCAAGACAACTAGCAAATGGGGCGGCTTTGTCGATGGGCATGACCGGTTCGATCCGCTGTTCTTCAATATTGCGCCGCGTGAGGCGCAATTCATGGATCCTCAGGAACGGCTGTTCCTGCAATGCGCCTGGGAAACACTTGAGGATGCCGGTTACACCCGAGCCTCCATCGCGCCTGACCAAACGGGTTTGCCCGGGGGCAATGTCGGTGTGTTTGCCGGTGTCATGTATGAGGAGTATCAGCTCTACGGCCCGGAGCGCAGGGCGGCAGGACAGCAGATTGCCCTGACAGGCAACCCGGCATCCATCGCCAACCGGGTTTCCTATTTCTGCAATTTCCACGGCCCCAGCATTGCCGTTGACAGCATGTGTTCGTCGTCCCTGACGGCCATCCACCTTGCCTGCGACAGCCTCCGTTCCGGCGGCTGCGATGTGGCACTGGCGGGCGGTGTCAATCTCACCCCCCATCCGAACAAGTATATTGCATTGTCGCAGGGCAGATTTCTGTCCAGCAAAGGCCGCTGTGAGAGCTTTGGAGCGGGCGGGGACGGGTATGTGCCCAGCGAGGGTGTTGGCGCGGTTCTCCTGAAGCCGTTGAGCCAGGCGAAGGCTGACGGCGACCGTGTTCATGCGGTCATCCTTGGGTCGGCGCTCAATCATGGCGGCAAGACGAATGGCTATACGGTTCCCAACCCGGCGGCCCAGACGGCGGTCATCGAGAGGGCAATGGAACGAGCGGGTGTCTCCGCCGCTGATGTGACATATGTCGAGGCGCACGGAACCGGGACGAGCCTGGGCGATCCTATCGAAGTGGCCGCGCTGACGAGGGCCTACCGCTCGAAGGGAGCCTCGCAAAACAGCTGTGCAATCGGGTCGGTAAAATCCAACATCGGCCACGCCGAAAGCGCTGCAGGCATTGCGGGCCTGACGAAAATTCTATTGCAGATGAGGCACCGGCAGCTCGTCCCGTCCTTGCATGCAGACACGCTCAATCCGAATATTGCCTTTGAGACGTCACCCTTCCGCGTGCAGCAGCATCTGGAGACATGGCGGACGCCGGACCTTGGAGGCAAACCCTCGCCGCGGATTGCGGGTCTGTCTTCCTTCGGCGCGGGCGGCTCGAATGCCCATCTTGTCATTTCCGAATACACCGGAGACACCTGTCGCTCCAGTCCGGGCGGCGCCGCGATCTATCCGTTCTCGGCGCGGGATTCCGGACGCCTGCAAGTGCTGCTCGAAAACATCCAGCGTGCCCTTGCGGACATTGACGAGGCAAGTCTTCCTTCGGTCGCTTATACGCTGCAGGAGGGGCGGGAAGCATTCGAGCAGCGCGTTGCCATCGTCGCTCACTCGAAAGAGGATCTGCTCGCAAAGCTGAAACAGGTACTTGCGGGGCAGGCAGATGGCGGGCAGGTTTTCCAGGCATCGGCATCCTCCCGGGCCGGTGGCGCAGACCTCTCCGCTGGTTTGGCATCTGTTGCACGGGCATGGACCGAAGGTGCTTTCGTTGACTGGAGTGCCTTGCGGCAAGGCGGTACACCACCTCCCATCAGCCTTCCGACCTATCCATTTGCCGAAGACCTTTGCTGGCTTCCAGAGCTTGAGACCCATGCAGAGTGTGACGGGCCTGAAGACGCTGAGCGTCCCTTGCTGCTGGCACCGCGCTGGAGCGAGCGGGGTACGGAAGGCTCCGGAGCCACACCCCCAAGACGCCTGGTGATTGTTTGCGGTCGCTCGGCGGCGGGTCTGCACCTTGGAACCGGCAATAGCTTAACTGATGTGATTGTTCTCGAAGAGGCCCCTGGTTCCGTTGACAGGCGGTATGAACATTACGCCATCCAGCTCCTGAAGCAGCTTCAAGGTTGGGTGACGCAGAACCGCAACGATACTGTTGTTCAGGTCGTTGTTGCCGGTGGTGACGAGGACCGCCAGCTGGAAGGGTTGGCCGGATTGCTGCGGTGCGCGCGGCTGGAGCATCCGAAGCTGTCCTGTCAGCTGATCTCGATCCACGGCGGTCTTGCTGATCCGGGCAAATGGCTGGAGGCCGATGCCCGCTGTGCGAAGACACAAAATGACATTCGTTATGAGGCTGGCAAACGTCTGGTTCGCGCCTGGTCCGAACTGCCCCACCACCACGGGCAGGTCTCTTCGCCTTGGAAAGAACACGGTGTCTATCTGCTGACCGGCGGAGCAGGGGGCATCGGTCTGCATGTTGCGGAAGCCATAGCGCGGAGCGGGACGCGCCCGACCCTGTGGCTCACTGGGCGATCAGTCTTGAAACCCGATACCACCGCGCGGCTCAAAGCCATCGAGGAGTTTGGTGCGACAATTCACTATCGGCAGGTCGACGTTGCCGATACGCAGGCAATTGCTGGGCTTTTGCAGGAAATCGATGCTGGCGGCGGTCAGCTGAATGGTGTTTTCCACGGCGCGGGCCTGACGCGGGACGGTATCCTGACTGGCAAGAGTGCAGAAACACTCTCGGAAGTCCTGGCACCGAAAGTCACGGGCACCTGGGTACTGGATGAGGCGATTGGCGGGCGCCCCCTCGACTTCCTCGTCTTGTTTGCTTCCGCAGCGGGCGCGCTCGGCAATGTGGCCCAGGGTGATTACGCCGCCGCGAATGCCTTCATGGACGGCTTTGCGGCATGGCGAAACGGGCTCGTGGCAGAGGGAGCCCGGCATGGCCGGACCATCGCCATCGACTGGCCCTACTGGCACGACGGCGGAATGAAGATGCCGGAAACGGTCGCCGAGGCAATCGAGCGGCAGGTAGGAGCGACGCCGCTCTCCACAAAGGCGGGCATTTCCGCGCTGGAGCTCATCCTGTCCGGTTCTCAAAATGAGCAGGTCCTGGTCCTGGCTGGCGATCACGACCGGCTGCGCAAGATGTTCCCGTCGAGTGGCAATGGAGATGGAAAGGCCGCGGCACAGCCCTTGAAGACAGCTTCACTGGTGCGCCAATCCGGGCCCGAACCGGTCTCCTTGATCCGGGAACAGGTCCTGAAGGCGGTAAAGGACTGTTTTTCCGCCGTTCTTGGCATTTCAACGGACCGCTTGACCCTTCACGATCCGATCGACCGGTTCGGCGTGGACTCGGTTTCCTCGCTCGAAATCGTCGGGGCGCTGGAGACTGAATTCGGCCCTCAGCCGGCAACGCTTCTTTTCGAAATGCAGACAATCGGCCGTCTGGTGGAGCATTTGCAGGAGCAGGGCCATCCCGGCAGCGAAGCCGTGGCCTCAGAGCCGGCTTCATCCTGGCCTGTAGATGTTTCCGGGCCGAAACCGGGGCCTCAGGAGGATGATGCTGGCAATGGACGGCGGCGGGATATTGCAATCATCGCCGTTGCCGGCCGTTATCCGGGGGCGGAGACTATTGAGGCATTCGCCGAAAATCTGCGCAAGGGGCGCGATTGTATCACCGAGATCCCGGAGGATCGCCTCGATCTCTTGCCGCGTTATTCTCCGAGAAAAGGCGAACCTGGCGCGAGCTACTGCAAGTGGGGCGGGTTCATCTCCCATGTCGACCGGTTCGACGCTGGCTTCTTCGGATATTCGCCTCGTATGGCGGATCTCGCCGATCCTCAGGAGCGGCTGTTTCTGGAGACATCCTGGCATTTGCTGGAACGGGCGGGGCATACACGGGCCCATCTTGCCGAGCGCTATGGAAAGCGTGTCGGGGTGTTCGTCGGGGCAATGTACAATCAGTACGCAAACCTGGCAGAGGACCCCGAGATCCGGAAGCTTCTGGCGCTCCAGTCTTATTCCTCCATTGCGAACCGGACATCCTTCTTCCTGGACCTTCAAGGGCCAAGTGTTGCCGTCGACAGCATGTGCTCATCCGGACTGCAGGCCGTTCATCTGGCCTGTCAAAGCCTGCTATCGGGCGAAAGCCGGCTGGCAATTGCCGGGGGCGTGAATCTCACCATTCACCCAGCCAAATATGAAAGCCTCAGCGGGGCGGTGCTGCTAGGAAGCACTCCATCGAGCCGGGCGTTTTCAGGAGGAGACGGCTATCTGCCTGCCGAGGGTGTTGGCGCGGTCCTGTTGAAACCCCTTGAAGAGGCCCGAAGGGACGGGGACCGGATCCTTGCGGTCATCAAGGGGAGCCTTGCCAACCATTCGGGACACTCCGCCGGATATGCGGTTCCCAATGTTGATGCACAGGACCAACTCTACCAGGACGCCTTTGCGGCAGCCGGGGTGGAGCCGTCGACGATAAGTTATGTCGAGGCGGCTGCAACCGGTGCGGAGCTTGCGGACACTGTCGAGCTGCGCTCCCTGTCCCGGCTGTTCTCCGGCAGCACGGACAATCAGCCGCCGGTGGCACTTGGCTCCGTCAAGACCAGCATCGGGCATGCCGAGGCAGCCTCTGGCCTTGCCCAACTGACCAAGGTCCTGCTTCAGTTTGAGCACCGGGAACTCTTTCCCTCTCACGGGCTGAACTCTCAACGGGCGGCAGATTATTTTTCGGGAACGCCCCTCAACCCGCAAACGGAACTGACACCCTGGTTGCCACGGGAGGTGGACGGTATTCCGCAGCCAAAGAGGGCGATGATCAGTGCGTTCGGAGCGGGCGGCAGCAATGTTCATGTCATTCTTGAAGAACCGCCTTTAACAGGCTCTGCAAAAAATAATAAAGAGGATTTTCGCAAGCGGGTTTTCCCGGTTTCAGCTCGTACGGAAGAACAGCTTTTCCAATTGAGAGCGTCGTTGGCGGACTTTGTCCGGCGTGCGGATGATCTCTCGTTGGAGACATTGTCCTGGACATTGCGGTTCGGGCGCGAGCGGTTCGAACATAGCATCGATATTATCGCCGCCGGCCGTGAGGAACTGGTGCAAAAGCTGGCCGATCCGGGATATCTGGAGACGGAGAAGGCCGCGTCGCAACCGCGGGCCGATGATGTTTCGCACAATGGAATGAAACCAATTCTGCCCGGTTATCCTTTCGCCCGGGAAAGACACTGGCTTCCGGGAAAAATAACGAGCGATGCGGGCAGCACCCTGAAGGGGGATACCGTCACCGTTGCCCAGGCGGCGATTGAAACCGGACAATCCCGCACAGGCCTGGCGGCACTCGATCTGATCCGGCAGACTGTGGCAACCGAGACCGGTCTCGCTCCTGAAGACATCCTGCCGGATATTGAACTGAAAAGCTTCGGCCTCGATTCAATGGCCCGGATGCGGTTGGTCTATGCGGTGGAAGAGGCATATGGGGTCGTCTTGACCATTCAGGATCTGCAGGCGAACTCCACGCCGCAGGCGCTTGCCGTCTTTGTGGAGGCACAGAGCGCTTCTGGTCTTCAAACAGGGGAGTATGTGGAAGCCGAACCGGCGCTGGTGAGGGACGATGCAGGCTGCTACCGGTGCCCTATGGGTGAAGCACAGAAGGGCCTCTGGGTGCTGCAGACCCTTTATCCGGAAAGCGGCACTTATAATGTTCCACTGGCCTTCCGGTGCAGGTCACTGGACCCGCAGGCCTTGACGAAGGCACTGGAGCTGCTGTTGCGGCAGTATCCGATCCTCGGAACCCGGGTGCTTGAAGGCAATGACGGGCCGGAGCTGGTGTCGCGTGAGGACCGGGTGGACTGTCAGCCGGTCAACATTCCAAAAGAATTCGAGGTTGAGGATTTCCTGCACCAGCGCGTGCTGCGCCCTTTCAATCTGCAGCAAAGCGTCTTCAGGGTCGAGCATCTTGTTGGCGGCAAACTCGAGGCGGACGAGAGCATCCTCCTCCTGACGGCGCATCACGTCGTTACGGATGGTGTTTCTTCGGCGGTTCTTAGCCGGCATTTCTGGGCGGCATACAATCATGTTTCCACCGGAGAGCCGTTACCGGCAGTTTCGTCCGGAAACAGCGTGGATTACCGGGAATTTGTTGTCTGGGAGGAGGGGCTTATGAAGTCCCCGGAAGGAGCTGCCCAGAAAGAATATTGGCTGGACAAGCTTTCCGGAGTTCTGCCGGAGATCCGCCTGCCAACGGTAAAAGGGGATCCGCGGTCCGAAACAAGCAATCCCCAGTTTCTGGAGGCCAGGCTTTCGAGCGAGCTGGCCGGGCGACTGAACCAGGCAGCCAAAGATCTGGGTGTCAGCGCCGCGTCGCTCTATCTCTCTGCGTTCGCCGCGGTGCTCTATCGGTATAGCGGTGAAACCGACCTGGTCGTTGGCGTGCCGAGCTTGCGGCGGCCTGTCCGGCGGTTTGAAGAAACCCTGGGCTATTGCGCGAATATGATGGCCCTGCGGCTGGCTGTTGATCCCGCCCAATCCTTCGGTGCCTTGGCCGGGATGGTTCAGGCCGAGCTTACCGAGGGGCTTCAGCACAGCGATTACCCCTTTTCCGCAATCGCCCGGGACCTCGGGGGCACGACAACCGGTGAAACACCCTATCAGGTCACCTTTGCCTATCAGAACTTCGCCGCGAGGGAAGCCGCACAGGGAGGCTTCACGCAGGGAAATATACACTTTCTGCATGAAATCAGACAGTTGGATGGGGGGCAGTTTGGGCTTGAGGTTCAAGATGACCCAGAAGGCGGGCTTATCGTCGCTTCCTTTGATGGAGACCGCTTTGCCCGTGCAACGGTCGAAAGGCTGCTGGGCCACTTCACACAGGTGCTGCAGGCTGCCGCTGATAAACCGGAGACAGTGGTTGCCCGGATGCCCATCCTCTCCAGGCCGGAAGTCGACCGGGCTCTGCACCATTGGAGCGGGACAAGCCACCGAACCAGGTCCCCGGACACACCGGTTCATGAGGTTATCTTTGACCGCTGCCGGAAAATGCCACAGGCTATTGCCATCACGACAGAGACCAAGGACCTCACCTATAAGGAGCTTGGTGCCCGGTCGAGAAAACTTGCCCGGGCGGTTCAAAGGCGGGGGGTGAAACCCGGCGACCGGGTTTGCGTCTTCCTGCAGCGGGAACCGGATTCCATTGCTGCCTTGCTCGCTGTGATGAGCCTTGGAGCCGTATGGGTTCCGGTCGATCCTGACTTTCCTGATGACCGGGTGAATTCCATCCTCAAGGATTCAGGTGCCCGGGTGGTCCTCTCCCGCGGCCTGTTGTGCGGACGCCTTCGGCAGTTGGGCAGCGCCGCGCTCGATGTCATTGATCTTGACCGGGAGCGTTATGGCCTGCGGAGCCGGTTCGCGGCTCTGCCAAGTGCAAGGATCGACCCTGCCGATCCGGCATATATTCTTTATACCTCCGGATCGACAGGCGAGCCCAAGGGCGTCGTCGTATCCCATCGGGCGTTGTCGGGGCATTGCCAGGTCATTGCGACCGAGTACGGCCTGTCGGCTGGCGATATCGTTCTGCAGTTTGCGTCAACGGCAGTTGATACCGCGTTGGAGCAGATCCTTCCGTCATTGGCTTCTGGCGCGAGACTGGTTCTCCGTCCGCTTGATCTGCTGTCTGCATCCGCATTTTTCAGGCTTCTCAAAAACCGGGCGATAACGGTTGCCGATGTGCCGCCGGCTTATCTTCATGAGGTGCTGCTTTCCTGGGAACGCAGCGGTCAGGATCTGGCCGGTCTGGCTTTGCGTTTGATCGTGGTTGGAGGAGAGGCTCTGACGGGTGAACTTGTTTCCGTCTGGAACAGGAGCACTTTGTCCCGCAAGAGGCTGGTCAATGCCTATGGTCCCACCGAAGCAACAGTCACGGCGCTCGTGCATACGGTCAAGCGGGCCGTTGACGAACACGCAATTCCAATTGGCCGGCCGCTCCCCGGAACGGAAGTCTATATCCTCGACCGGGATGGCAACCCGGTGCCTGATGGAGTCCTCGGTGAGTTGCATATCGGAGGAGACCGGCTGGCAACCGGCTATCATGGCCGAAAGGGCCTGACGGACGAGAAGTTCCAGATTCATGCACTTGGGCACAAGGCCATACGCCTTTATGCGACCGGCGACCTTGCCTGCTTCAGACCGAACAGTGGCGGTGTGGTTGAATTTCACGGGCGGATAGATGACCAGGTGAAGATCCGCGGCCACCGGATCGAGCTTGGGGAGATTGAAGCCACTCTGACGGGTCTCGGTTTGGCCGAAGTGGCTGTTCTTCTGGACAGATCGTCACCGGAGAACCCTGTCCTGACGGCCTACATCGGCGCGGATGACAAAGCCGTCGATATCGATCTGCTGAAGAGCCAGCTGGCGGGAATTGTGCCTGCGGTAATGATCCCGTCCTCCTGGGTGGTCCGGAGCAGTCTGCCGAAAACCGTCAGTGGCAAAATCGACAAAAAGGCATTGCCGCTCACCGGCGGTCAAACGATTGTCCGTGAAACTTGGCGCACCGGTTCGCGGGATTGGCTGGAGGAAAAGCTTCATGGGTTTTGGACAACGGTTCTCAGCCGTCCAGACGCAGATCGTGAACTCGATGTCGAGGATGATTTCTCGGCTGCCGGCGGGCACAGTTTGCTTGCCGTGCGCCTTCTGGAGGCCATAGAGCAGGCGTTCGGCTGTAAGTTCAGTATTTCGGATCTGAAGACCTCAAACACCATTGCCGCGCAGGCGGTCCTGTTGCGCCAGCGCGGGGTTGAAAGTCCGCGTGATATGGACCGCGAAAAGCCGGAATCCCAAGGAGACCCGGACCTGCTTGTCACCCTGAAACGGGCTGAGCCGGGTGGGGACAGCACTGACGTTCCGCCGTTATTTCTGATCCATCCGGTGGGGGGCTCCGTCTCCTGCTATCAAGCGCTTGCCGAGGAAGCGCCGGCAGAGCGGGCGGTCTATGGTATCCGGGCCGAAGGCCTGGTTGTTGGCGAGACCTGCCGTGAACGGTCTGTCGAGGTCCTGGCGGAACGCTATTGCAAGGCGGTTCTGGCCATACAGCCTACGGGTCCATATTGGCTTGCCGGTTGGTCTTTGGGCGGGGTTATCGCCTATGAAATGGCCCGGCGTTTCATTGGAGCAGGGCACACTGTCGGCCTTGTTGGTCTGATCGACAGTTATACGCCAGCCGAGCTTCGTGAGCATGAGAGGGACACGGCAGGCCGTGGCTTGGATGCGGAACTTCGGTGCGACATGGCCTTTCTACGGGATTTGTTCGGCGTTGAAGTCGATATCAAGCAGGATCAGGATGCCGTCGATCTGGCGCTCTCGCTGCCCCAGCTTGCGTCGATCTTGCCGGGAGGCGATCGGGGCCAGATTGAACGCCTCCATAAGGTCTATACGAGCAACAGGGAGGTTTTTTCCCGCTATGTCCCGACGCCGGCAAGCTTCCCCGTCATGCTGATACGGGCAGGCGGTCAAGGCGAGGGCGATTTTGCCGGCCAGTTCGGGGAACTCGCAGGCAACAGTTTGAAGGTGCATGTCACAGGCGCCGATCACTACAACGTCCTTCAGCAGCCTTTTCTGGCGCACTGGGCGCAGACGTATTTCGATTGTCTTTCTGGCGCCAAACCCTTGGAAACACGTGCGGCGTCAAACACTCTTGAAGTGCCTTTGGCGGGAGACTGAACATGTTGGCGGAGAGACTGGCGCACTGGCGGGAGCACATTTCGCGCCCTATAGTCGAAATTCAGACAGACACGGCGAGGTGAGTCGGCCGAATGGATTATGAGGACGAATTCGACGACTACGAAGAGGAGATGAAAGGAGACCGGCAGCGGCGGTTTCAGCTTTATTTCCTCATTGTTCTCGTGGTTTTTGGCATCGGCTTGGGGGTGCTGTGGAACCGGATCGTCATAACGGTCCAATCCGGCGAAGCCGGGGTGCTCTACCGATGGGTCTCGGGTACGGAAATGGCCCAGATCTACGGTGAAGGCCTGCACCTCACCTGGCCCTGGAACCGGATGTATATTTACAACGTCCGTCTTCAGACAAAAGAACGCAACTATACGATGCTGACGAAAGACGGTTTGCCCGTCGATCTCCAGATCGCCATCCGGTATCAGCCCGATCTCCGTCTGCTTCCATTGCTGCATGTGACCGTTGGGCCGGACTACCTAGAAAAAATCGTTTTTCCGGAAACGGAGGCCGTTCTGCGCCGGGCCGTGGGGCAATACACGCCTGAGCAGGTTTACACCAGCCAGCTTGGGTTTCTGGAATCCGTCGTTATCAGCAGCTTGACCAGTGTTGAGGACCGCTACGTGATTGTCGACGATGTTCTGGTCCGGAATGTCGAATTGCCGCCTGCCGTCCGTCTGGCCATCGAGAACAAGCTGACGCTGTCGGAACAGCAGAAGGCCTATACTTACCGTATCGAAATCGAGCGGAAAGAGGCGACGCGTAAAGCGATTGAGGCCGAGGGTATCAGAAAATACCAGGATATTATCAAGAAGAGCCTCACGGAAGACCTGCTTCGCTGGCAGGGGGTTCAGGCGACCAAAGAGCTCGCGACGTCGCCCAATTCGAAGACGGTCGTGATTGGCTCCGGCAAGGACGGACTGCCTCTCATTCTTGGTGGTGACAGATAAAGACATGCCAGACGACAAGGACGAAAGCGGAAAACCCGCGACCGGCCGGCATCCCAGGCGCCGGAGATCCGTGTTCCGGAAACTCGTATTGTTATGTCTGAGCGTGATGATCGCTGGTGTTTTGGCTGTTGTCATCATCCAGATGACCGGACGCCCACAGGCTCTCGCCGGGTTTTTCGATCACCTGTCAAATCTGCTGAACGAGGAGGTGGACAGCTACACTCTTGTTGCCGTTTCCACTCAGGATCGGGAGGAGCAGAGTTTTATCAACGGTGTTCGCATGGCGGTCGAGGCGGTCAATGCGACTGAAGAAAAGATTCTGGGCAAGAAACTGGTTCTGGACTGGGTCGGCGAAGAGGGTATTTCGCCATCAACGTCCCTGGAATCGACTGTTAGAAAGACAATGACCCTTTCCGACCGGATCGCCCAGACGAAAAACCTTATGGCGGTCATCGGTCATGAATGGACCGACACGGCGGTAACGGCCAGTTCGATTTACTCGCTCAACAAGATCATGTTTCTGGCGACCCAGGCAACTGCCACGTCCCTGACCAATCACAAGTTCGATACGGTCTTCGCGATGCAACCGGATAACGCGACGAATGCGCATGTTGTCGCGAGCTACGCTCTTTCCCAAGGGATCAAGCGGATCATCGTCCTGTCAGACAAGAGTGACTACGCCAAGGAAAGCTCAAATTTCTTCACCGAGGCGATGACCAAGGCCGGGGCTGATCTTGTCTACCGCGGTTACCTGTCTGGCACAGATAGATCCACCGACGATCTCCTCATGTTTATTCTGGACAACCCGTTGTTTACCCGAAAGGATTTCGACGCGTTCTTTATTGTCTCCTCGTCGAATGACGATACTGCCAAATTCATCAAGAGGGCACGCTACCTTGGACTGGATGTCCCGATTCTCGGTATGGAGTATATTTTCTCTGCTGCGGTTGAGAGCGAGGTTGGCAAGCCGGGCATGAAAGATACCATCGGGGTCTCTCTGTATGACCGTGACAACATTTCCGAGCGCGGGAAGGCTTTTGCCAAGGATTATCAGGAACGTTTTAAGCATCTGCCGGATTTGAATGCTGCTCTGGGGTATGATGCCGTCATGCTGCTGCGCGATGCGATTGAACGGGCTCAGACATTGGATCCAAACCGGATTTCGGATACACTGAAAGTCGCACGTTACAAGGCACCCTTTGCGGGTGTCACGGGGCCATTGGTGTTTGATCGGAATGGGCTGATCACCGATACGGATATTTTCATTGTCCGGCATGACGGTGACGAGTTCCATACGGTTGCCACGTTTTCGGTTCCTCTGAAAAACAAGGCAGCTTCGGGAAACAAATTACCTTCAATTGACGGCCTGAATGCGCAACCATCGGAGCTGCATCGCCCCCCCAACTCAACGGAGACCTTAGGACAATGACGATATTCGTGAACCCCTGGGCATTCCTGTTTTGGGTCGTGGCCTCCTGGATCATCGGAATGCTGGGCAGGGATACCCGTTTTGGGTTTGCCGGCAATTTTCTGATCGCTTTTCTGTTTAGCCCGGTGGTGGGCGTCATCGTGCTTCTGGCGTCCGACCGCTCGCGGCGTTTGAACAGAAACAGAAAAAGACGGGAGGCCTGAGCCTGGAAGCTTGGGCCTGCCAACCTGCCAATCCACAGAAAGCCAGGATGGTTTCAGAAATAGGCCTCGAACAGGGGGGCTGCTGAGCGCCGGGAAATGCTGCCCAAAACGAAAAACGCCGCCTCAAATTCATGAGACGGCATTTTCGATCTTCAAGCTGAAACCACCAAAACGCGGTTTCTAAATCAGGACGTTGCCTCTTCGGCGGTTTCGCCGGTCGCCTTGTTCTTGCCGACTTCATTCACGTCTGCGCCTTCCCATACAATGTCGATACCGACATGGCCGAACGACTTTTCTATGAACTCGCGCACAGTATGCATTTCGTTGGTGGCCACCACATAAT
>JBNKOQ010000037.1:0-15711 GCA_050294735.1 Roseibium sp.
TGGTTTCCAGGTGTTCAGATCCATCATTCGAAAGATCTGGTTCACTGGCGTTTGATCGGCCACCCGCTAACGCGGAAAGCCCAACTCGATATGCGCGGAAATCCGGACAGTTGCGGAGTTTGGGCCCCTTGCCTGACCTATGCGGACGGCCTGTTCTGGCTCGTCTACACCGACATGAAGCGCAACGAAGGTAATTTCAAGGACGCGTATAATTACATCGTAACGGCGCCGACTATAGAAGGGCCCTGGTCCGATCCGATCTATGTCAATTCGTCCGGGTTCGACCCTTCCCTGTTCCACGACGATGATGGCCGCAAATGGTTCATCAACATGATCTGGGATCATCGCAAGGACCCAACCGCTTTCGCGGGTATTCTACTGCAGGAATTCGACCCGGCAGCCGGAAAGCTGGTCGGCCCGGTCAAGAACATATTCAAGGGCACAGACCGGGGGCTGGTCGAGGGACCGCATCTCGACAAGCGCGACGGCTATTATTACCTCCTGACTGCGGAAGGTGGCACCGGATACCGTCATGCCGTAACCTTGGCCCGATCGAAACGTTTGACAGGGCCTTACGAGCTCCACCCGGACAAGCATGTCGTCTCCAGCTTGGGATTCCCCGACAACCGGATCCAGCGGGCAGGTCATGGCGACATCGTCGAAACACAAACTGGAGAGACCTATCTGGTGCATTTGATGGGCCGGCCTGTTCCAGGCCTCAACCGCTGCCAGATGGGGCGGGAAACCGCGATCCAGAAATGTGTCTGGGGCGATGATGGATGGCTCCGTCTGGAGGGTGAAGCAATGCTCCCGCGCGAACAGGTGACCGCCCCCAATCTGCCACCGCATCCCTTCGGCACGGAACCGGCCCGTCACGATTTTGACGGTCCGGAGCTGCCTCTGGTCTTCCAGTGGCTCAGGACCCCTCACCCGGACCGCCTGTTTTCGCTATCGGAGCGGCCCGGTTACCTGCGCCTCTTTGGCCGGGAATCCGTCGGCAGCTACTTTGAACAGGCGCTGGTTGCCCGCCGCCAGACCTCTTATAACTTCGAGGTAGAAACCAGTGTCGACTTTGCCCCGCAATCAGCCCAGCAAAGTGCCGGATTGATTGCCTATTACGGCCGCTACCAGTTTTTCCTGCTCAGCGTCACCCATGACGATACCGCCGGCCGGTGTCTGACCATTTTGTCCTGCCCCGGGAATTACCCATCTGGCGAACTTGAGTTTCCGCTCGAAAGTCCGATCCCTCTGCAAACAGGTGGCCCGGTGCAAATGAAGATCGAAGTTGAGGGCCTTGCACTGCGTTTCTTCTATGCGGAAGGCTCATCCAGCTGGCAAAGGGTTGGCCCTGTTTTCGACGCGAGCCTCCTGTCGGATGAGGCTGGCCGGGGAGAACACGGTAACTTTACCGGCGCATTCATCGGCATGCACGCCATGGATGGAACTGGACTTGGGCAGCCCGCGGACTTTGATTTCTTTAAATATTCGAACCGTCTCTAAGGGTAGTACCGCACCGCTGCATGCTGAAAACATGAAACTCTTCGCGAAATCTCGATACAAAAACTCAAATATTATCGTTGACGATTACGATACGAAACCTCATATCTAGAACCATGCGCCTGACACAACAAACAAACTATGCGGTGCGCGCACTGATGTACTGTGCAGCGAACCCTGAGCGTCCGAGCAAGGTTGCCGATATTGCAGCCAGCTTCGACATGTCCGAAACCCATCTCTTCAAGATCATGAAGGTTCTGGTCGACGCCAATTTGATCCGCACTATCCGTGGCCGGAACGGTGGCGTCATGCTGGCCCGTGAGCCTGAGACGATCACCGTGGGTGAGGTTGTTCGCGCGGCCGAAGAAAGCTTCCTGCTGGCGGAGTGTTTCGATTCCGGCAAAAAAGATTGCCCGCTGATCATGTCTTGTGGCTTTAACGGCCTGCTGCATGAGGCACTGGAAGCCTTTATGGACGTTCTCGACACGAAGACCATTGCGGATCTATCTGAAGATCGTCCCAGCCTTCGCAACCTTCTGAAAATTGATTTGCTCGACAAGAAGGTTGCTGCGGTCGGCTAACGCTTCTGCTCCCGGAGGATGGCAGAGTTGTCAGGCCCCTTCCTCCTTCGTGAGTGTGTAAAGTCTCAAGGTCCTAACATCGGGACAAAAAGAAACCCGCCTCTTCAGGCGGGTTTTTTATTTGCCAAGCTGGACAGGTCAGCCTTGGTGACGCTGGAGCGGAAGGTCTGGCTGGCTCACCGCTGAGGGAGAGGAGAGGGCGGTTGGCTTGCCGGACATTCTAGCTCTTAAGCTAACCCGCTGAGAGATTCGAAGGACGCGATTTCCGAACCGTTCAGATCAGGCATTGCCTTCTTACTTAAACTTGAGTATTTGTGTCAAGTAATTTTCTTGAGTTTAAAACTCAAGTTTTAATAATTCTAAACTGACGAACTCACGGGTCCAATCGATGCAAAGTTCCAAGGTCCGCCGCGACAAGCTCACTCTCTCCATTCCACGCAAGCCCGTCCCTGCCCGTCAGGAATACCAAGAGGGCATCCTGGATACTAAAAACCTTTTCAAGGGGACACGAGAATTGAGGATCAAACACAATTCGGAGACCTATCGATTGACCATCACAAAACTGGGCAAACTCATTCTGACCAAATGACCTGGAGGGGATGCTTTGACCGTTGACTTCAGCCCAAACAAACTGTGCTCCCAGATCACCATACACAACCTGCCGGGCCTGCTGATTGCCATCGCGTTGACGCTCGCCACCGGCTACACGATGACAATTCCAATACTCGAATAAGGGTAAGACCAAACCTAAAAGAAAACGGCGACCCACCCAGGGCCGCCGCAATCCAAAATCTATAGCTTCGTGAGAAACTTATTTCATTTCGGTAATGACTTCGAAGCTATCACCATTGACCTTGAACAGAGCATATGTACCCGGAACATCACCGTTGGCATCGAAGTTATGATCGCCTGCGGCTCCCTTATAGTCGATAGCCTTGCCTTCATCGATCAGCTTCTTCGCTTTCGCCCATTCGCCGGGAAGGATCGTTTCCCCCTCGCCGTTCGAGACGTCGCGCAGAGCCGCCGGAACGGCAGCCTTATCGCCACCGGCCTTTTCAAGAGCCAGAGCGGCCAGGAAGGCTGCATCATAAGAAGTGGTCACGAAAATCGCATCCGGATCGCCACCTGCGGCTTTAAACGCAGCGCTGAACATATCCAGGGCGTCGGATTTTTCACCGACAGGCGAAGACGCGACGAAGGTCGTCAGGTTTTCTGCGCCCAGTTCCTTGATCGGCGCATCGGATTTCATGCCGTCACCGCCAACGAACTTTTCGAAGAAGCCGTTTTCCAGAGCCTGGCGCAGAATGGTCAGGCCCGTACCATCGCCATAATCGAAGATGACCAGGGTATCCGCACCGCCGCTGGCAAGCTCCGCCAGATTGGACCGGTAAGATGCCTTGCCGTCTTCGTGAGCGGCAAAGCCCGCGATCTCGCCGCCCTGGCTTTCGAACTCGTCCTTGAACGCATTGGCAAGGCCGGTGCCATAGTCATTGTTGATATAGGCGACAGCGACCTTTTCATAGCCCTGCTCTCTCAAGGTACGAGCAAGAGCACGGCCCTGATAATCATCAGACGGCACCGTTCGGAAGACCGTGTCGTTGTCTTTCAGGTTCGTGATTTCCGGCGAGGTACCCGAAGGCGTAATCACGGTGACCCCAGCAGGAATCGTCACAGATCCAGCAGCGGCCAGGACAGCACCGGAGCAATGCGGGCCGACGATAGCCGACACGCCTTCGATGTTGACTGCCTTGGTCGCCGCATCAGTACCGCCCTGTGGGTTACAGGCACTGTCGCCAACCACCCCGACGAGCTTCTCACCTTTGAGAATTCCGCCCTGGTCGTTCACCTGTTTGATCGCCAGCTCGGCACCGCTGATCATGGGCGGAGCCATGGCTGCGATCGGACCGGACACCCCTCCGAGTAGCCCGATTTTCACATCGGCTTGCGCCGATGTGCCAGCCAGCGCCGTCGCAGCTAGGAAACCGCCTGCGATTGCAAAGATTTTGGATTTCATGGGTACTAACCTCCACTTTGTTGCGGACATTTGTCCGCGTGAACCCTTTTATTTCGGCGCGTTACCATCCGTTCTCGCGTCACCGCGCAACGGCTCGGGCAAAATCCCCTCCGACCGGAAACGCAGCACCAGCTGCAGCATCAGGCCGATCAAAAACAAACGGATGTACTTCGCCTTGACCGCATATTCATTCGGAAGTTGATCAGTTGCAATCTCTGAAACCGACCAAATGATCCAAACCACAGCCGTTCCGAGGATCGCTCCGCGATTATTTCCCGAGCCCCCCAGGATCAACATGATCCAGACGAGAAAAGTCGCCACCATCGGATCGATGGCTTCCGGCGTGATCGACCTATTGAAATGCGCAAAGAGCGCACCGCCCAGCCCCATCAAACTGGCGCCGAAAATAAAGGCCTCCAGACGCCGGTACTCGATGTTCTTTCCCATTGCCCGGGCGGCCAGCTCGTTGTCGCGGATCGCCCGCATCATCCGGCCCCAGGGTGCATTGAACTGGCGCTGAACCATCAGATATGCAACGAGAAGAACGCCGGCGACAAGCGCCAGAAAAGCAGCCTGAGACTGCACATAGGGCAGATCGCCGAACGGTCGCGGAATACCGGTAATGCCTCTTGCACTGTTGGTCAGGGAGGCTTCGGATTTGATAACCAGGCGAATGATTTCCGCGACGCCAATGGTGGCGATAGCCAAATAGTCAGAGCGGAAACGCAGGCAGATCTTGCCAATCGGCCAGGCAATGAGAGCGGCGGCAACCATGGCGCCGAACCAGCCAACGAAGAAGGGCTGCTCGAACCCTCCGAGACGGCCTTCGGCGGCCGGACTTGTCAGGATCGCCGAGGTATAGGCGCCAACCGCGAAAAAGCCCGCAATGCCCGCGTTAAAGAGACCGGCGAAGCCCCACTGGATATTCAGCCCCAGAGCCAAAAGTGCATAAATGCAGATAAAAATGCCCATGAAGAGGGCGTAATTGAGCAGACCGATGAGTTCCATGTCTCTCTCCCTCTCTTAAAGCACTTTGCCGCGCAGCAGGCCCGTCGGCCGGAGCAGCAGCATAACCAGCAGAATGACGAAAGCCATCGCGGCCTTGTATTCGCTCGGCAGCACAAGCACCGACAATTCTTCCGCGACACCAACGATCAAACCGCCCAGAACAGCCCCTTCCACCCGGCCAACACCACCAAGAATGGCGGCGGCGAACATGGGCAGCAGCATGTTCCAGCCCATCATGGATTTCAGCTCTGTGTTCATACCCAGGAAGACACCGGACGCCGCGCAGAGGCCGCCGGCGATAACCCAGGTCAGCATGACGACCTTCTTATTGTCGATGCCCGAGAGCAACGCGAGGTTCGGATTGTCGGACATCGCCCGCATTGCCTTGCCCCATTTGGAACGGGCCAGAAACAGCTGCAGAACACCAACCAAAGCGATCATGAAAACGACCGTATAGATCTCGCGGTCCCTGATACGCAGCCCAAAATAGTTTTCCGGGCGGACGATGCCGCGGATATAGCTTTCGGAATCGACACCCCAGACCACCTGAACGACGGACCGCACCATCAGGGCGATCCCGAGAGAAGCCATCACGGTGACGATCTTGGGACGTTCGCGCAGATGCTCATAAAACACCTTGTCGATACCGACCGCGACAACCGCCGTTCCTGCCATGGCTATGGGCAGAGCAGCAAGCGGTGGCAGCCCTAAACCCGTGACGACCGCAAGTGCGATGAAGGCTCCGAGGGTCGCGAGATCGCCATGCGCGAGATGCGCGTACCGCAAAATGGCGAAGACCAGTGTAATGCCGACCGCGCCCAGCGCGTATATCGATCCCAGAACGAGGCCGGGTATCACGTAAAAATTCAGTAGTTCAAGAAAGCCCATGTCTTTTCCTCACCCCGCCTTTACCCACCAAGAAACATCTCAGCGACCTCGCGATCGGCAAGGAGTTCAGCGCCCGTGCCTTCGTGGCGGTTCTGACCCGCGGCCAGCACATAACCCCGATCCGCAAAGGCAAGCGCCTGTTTGGCATGCTGCTCAACCAGCAGGATGGCGACGCCCGTGTCCCGAACGTCACGGCAGATCTGGAAAATCTGCTCCATGTATTTCGGCGAAAGGCCGGCCGTCGGCTCATCGAGCAGCAACAGCTGCGGATCGAGCATAAGGGACCTTCCCATCGCGACCATCTGGCGCTGACCACCCGACAGGCTGCCTGCCAATGTCTTCCTGCGTTCCTTCAGATCCGGAAACAGCTCATAAACACGATCGTAGGCTGCAGTGAGATCCCCTCTTTTGAGGAAAGCGCCCATTTCCAGGTTTTCATGAATGGTCATTTCCCGAAAGATGTTATCCACTTGCGGCACATAGCAAATGCCGCGCTGGACGATCCTGTTCGGTGCCCAAGTGGTAATCTCGTCGCCGTCGAAGACAATTGACCCGCCCCGAACCGTCAGCAAGCCGAAAACGGCTTTCATTGCGGTCGACTTGCCTGCACCATTCGGGCCGACAATGACGACGATTTCCCGTGGATCAACATGCATGGATACATCCAGCAGGATATTTGCGTCGCTGTAACCTCCCGTTACAGCGTTCAACGAAAGAAGAGCACTCATGCGGCATCTCCCGTCGTCTCGCCAAGGTAAGCCTCCAGCACGCGGGCGTCCGAGCGAACTGTCCGGAAATTTCCTTGTATCAAAACCGTGCCTTCAGCCATACAAATCACCGGGTCACACAACTTTTCGATCATTTCCATATCGTGTTCGATCAGGATGAACGTGTAGCCCCGCTCCTTGTTGAGGATATGGATTTTCTCCTCGAGTTTGCGCAGGAGGGTGCGATTGACCCCGGCAGCTGGTTCATCGAGCAGAACAAGCTTGGCATCGGTCATCATGGTGCGCCCAAGCTCCAGAAGCTTCTTCTGCCCGCCGGACAGGTTGCCCGCTCGCTGATGCGCGACATGGGTCAGCTCGAGAAACTCCAGCGTCTCGTAGGCTTTCTTCTCGACTTCGGATTCATTCGCCTTGACCCGCCCCCACGACAGCCAGTTGGCAAACAGATTTTCACCGGCCTGGCGCGGCGGAACCATCATCAGATTCTCAAGCGCCGTCAGATGATGAAACTCATGCGGTATCTGGAAAGTTCTGACCAGCCCCTTGTGGAACAGCGCATCGCTGGACAGGCCGGTTACATCTTCACCCAGGAAACGAATTGTTCCGCTGGTGGGCTGCAAAGCACCCGCAATCAGGTTGAAAAGCGTCGTCTTGCCCGCGCCATTTGGTCCGATCAGCGCAGTAATACTGCCCTCCCCGACCCTGAAAGAACATTCATTGACGGCCCTGAAACCGCTGAAGTCCATCACGAGCTGGTCCAATTCCAGCATATAGGCTCCTCGCCACCTGCCCTGCCCTAAGTCCCCGGGGCGGTGATCTCTTTAATATTTGCCTGAGCCCCGCCTCAACTTGCAACCTAGAGGGACCTCAAGACTGCTCGAACTGGCGCGGCATCAAGTCCTTCTAACCTGATAGGCAGAGCAATCAACTCATAGTCTCCGCTTTTAACCCCGGAAAGAACAAGATTCTCCAGAATTCTCATATCCTTCCGTTGCGCCACCTTGTGAGATGGCAGTTCCTTCGAGGTATCGGGATCTACCGAGGGGACGTCTACACCCACGAGTTTCACTTTCCGTTCGGCAAGCAATTCCATGGTTTCCGGAGCCAATGCTCTGAACCCAGCTGGCCAAACCATGGGATCGATGGCATCAGCGAGACGCAACAAAACCCGCGAAGGTGCACCAGCCAAAGCAGCCTCGATCTCTTCCGGCATGCAAAGTGGTCCCACACCGCGCGCGTCAATAACCCGAGCCGGCCCGATGAACTCTTCCAGATCGAGCGCATCGATTGATTTACCCTGCGGATCATAGTGCAAGGGAGCATCGGCGTGAGCACCGCAGTGAGTTGAGAACGACACTTCCGTCACATTCACTGGACACTCTGGATCGATAGAAAAAGTTTGCGCCACCTTGCAGGGCGCATCGCCTGGAAACACCGCCATGCCAGCGCGTATTGGTGGGGTAATGTCGATCAGCTTGCTCAAAGGTCAGCCCTCAGGTCCCAGAGTTCAGGAAAAAGAACCACATCCAGCATCCGGCGCAAATAGCTCACGCCGCTTGTACCGCCGGTCCCGCGCTTGAACCCGATCACTCTTTCAACAGTCGTGACATGATTAAACCGCCAGCGGCGGAAATAATCTTCAAAGTCGACCAGCTTTTCTGCCAGTTCATATAGAGACCAGTGTTTTGCCGGGGCCCGGTAAATACTGACCCAGGCAGCTCTAACAGATTCATTCGGCCGATACGGCTCAGCAGGATCCCGTTTCAGAATCTCGACATCGATATCAAAACCAGAGCGGGACAGAAGTGCGATCGCTTCATCATAAAGGCTTGTTTCCGCCTGCAATCGCTTCAGCCAGGCATGCACATCAGGCACGTGCGCGTGAGGCTGCAGCATGGCAGCATTTTTGTTGCCTGCCAGAAATTCAATGGCCCGGTATTGATAGGACTGAAATCCGGATGACTGCCCCAACGCCTCGCGAAACGTTGTGTAATCGCTGGGCGTCATCGTGCGCAGAACATCCCAAGCGGCATTGAGCTGCTCGAATATCCGTGCCGTCCTGGCCAGCATCTTGAATGCGGGTTGAAGATCTCCCGCCGAAATGGCCTTCTTCGCAGCGGTCATCTCGTGCAAGGCGAGCTTCATCCAGAGTTCAGAGGTTTGATGCTGCACTATGAACAACAGCTCGTCGTGCGCTTGGGAAAGAGGCGCCTGGGCCTTCAGCACCTTGTCGAGCTTGAGGTAATCGCCATAGGACATGCGGCCATCGAAGGCCATTTGCGCACCGTCCTCCTCGGGATTGTAGGGCGTATTCGGGTTGCTCATAATCAGGTTACCTTCAGACGCTTTTTGAACTCGTCACGATCCCAAAGACGCTTTTTCAGAATGTTTTCAAGCGTATTGACTGCGCGCAGCACATCTCCATGAGAAATATAAAGAGGTGTGAAGCCAAAGCGGACAACATCCGGGGCCCGGAAGTCACCAATAACGCCGTTGGCAATCAGCGCCTGCATCAAGGCGTAGCCCTCAAGGAACCTGAAAGACACCTGGCTGCCGCGAGTCCCAGCATTTCGTGGACTGGCTAGCTCGAGCTCAGGGCAACGTGCTTCCACTTCGGCGATGAAATACTCACACAAGGAAATGGACTTCCTTCGGATATCGTCCATCCTAACGTCATCGAAGACATCGAGCGCCGCATCAAGTGCCGTCAGGGATAGCACCGGAGGCGTGCCGACACGCATGCGGTCGACGCCTTTGGCCGGGCGGTACTCCAAATCAAAGGTAAAGGGTGTTTCGTGGCCCATCCAGCCGGTCAATGCCGGCTTGAGATCCTCTTGGTGCCGTGCCGCAACATACAAAAAAGCCGGAGCTCCCGGCCCGCCATTCAGATACTTGTATCCACACCCGATCGCGAAATCCGCATCCGCGCCCATCAGATCCACAGGCAAGGCTCCAGCAGAGTGCGCAAGGTCCCAGATAGCCAGCGCTCCTGCCTCATGCGCTTTTCTGGTCAACGCCTTCATATCATGGCGGCGACCGGTTTTATAATCCACCTCAGTCAGCATCAGGACCGCAACCTCATCCGAAATAGCAGCCTCCACGTCTTCGGGTGGCACGACACGCAACTCGTGCCCCTGAGCCAAAAGCTCGCTCAGCCCGGAGGCAACATACAGATCCGTCGGGAAATTGCCGTTGTCAGACAGGATCACCTTGCGCCCGGGCCGTAAATGAAGTGCAGCCGAGAGGACTTTGAAAACATTGAGTGTGGTGCTGTCACAGGCGACTACAGTTCCCGGAGCAGCGCCTATCAGGCACCCGATCCGATCTCCAACCCGTTGTGGGAGATCCATCCAATTGTGTTCGTTCCATCCCCGGATGAGGCTCTCGCCCCACTCTTCGGCCACCACTTTTTGCATTCTTGCTGGAACATGCGCAGGAAGAACACCAAGCGAGTTGCCGTCCAGGTAAATGACCCCGTTCGGAAGAGAAAAGGCCTCACGTTTATGAGCGAGAGGATCACTCCGGTCCAAGGGATGTATCTCTGACATGTCCGTCTCTTGCTTTCCTAGGTCCGCTTCGGCCGATCTTCGACGGCCTAGCTATTTCATCGCAAACGGTAACAAGTTGGATGACGATGCTCAAGTGATTATATATAATCTAATTGATTTGATATTTTTGGTGGCCTTTTTCATGTCTCAAAGCAACACCGTCTACATAGTCCTTCGTCGCGCCATTCTTGACTGCGATTTGGCGCCCGACAGCCACCTGGTCATTTCCAGTTTGAAAGCCCGGTTCGGTTTTGGCTGGACCCCCTTGCGGGAAACCCTGCCGCGCCTTGAGGCGGAAAAGCTTGTCCGGTTTGAACCCAACAAGGGCTATAAGGTCGCTCCGGTTTCCGTTTCCGGATTAAAAGACCTGCAGATTGCCAGGACGGCTGTGGAGGCCATGCTGCTGGAGCGCTCCCTGCAGCGCGGTGACGATAGCTGGGAGGCAAACTTGGTGGCCGCCCATCATCTCCTTGCGCAGAATCCCGCACCGCCACCAGGAGCTGTTTCATCAGCCAGCCTTGCCTGGGAGCGATGCCACAACGGATTTCATACGACTCTCCTGGCTGCGTCCGATGCACCCTGGTTGGAACTTCTGGCACGTCAAACCGCGGATCAATTGCACCGTCATCATCGTTTTATGCTCAACGGCCCCGAGATCATGACACGTCTGCGAGGAACCGACAGCAAGGAGTTAAAGGTGATTTTCGACCGCACGCTCGGATTGCCACATCATACAGCCTTGATGGATGCGGCACTCGCGCGGGATGTGGCAAATGCTCAAAGGCTTCTGCAGGAACACATCGGCTTCTCTCTGGCCGTCTATGAAGCCTTGTGGCCTGAGGTCACCAACGGCGGCTCATAGCCTCGAGCCTTCGCCCGCCCGCAACCCTCACTTGCATTTCACCGCAGCGACAGCCATTTTGCACGCTCACCGGTCGTTTCGGGAGATTATGATCAAGGGAGCCCGATACACACGAACAATACAAGGATACTCCCCCGCAGTTTCGTAATTGCGAGCGGAGCGCTGAAGGGATCTACTCACCCCATGCCGATTATCATTACCCCGATATATGCGGGGCTGCTCACCCTGATCTACATCTTTCTTAGTGGCCGCGTCATCGTGCTACGGCGCAAGTTCTGGATCAGCATTGGCGACAAGGGAAATACGCAACTGCTGCGCCAGCAAAGGGTGCACGGCAATTTCAATGAATATGTCCCTCTGGCTCTGATCCTGATGATGGGAGCCGAGCTAATGCTGACGGCAAGCTGGATCATTCATGCCCTGGGAATTGCTCTTGTCGCGGGGCGCGCCATGCACGCTTATGGCATTGGCAAAGAACCGGAATCCCTGACCATGCGCAGTTATGGAATGATATTGACTTTCCTTGCTCTGCTCGTGGGATCACTGGTCAACATCGCGCAGGCGTTCCTGATGGCCGACTTCGCGGGTTAATCTCACCGCTGTCTCGAAAAAGGAGCCGCAAAAGTCATTCAAGCGGCTCCTTTCAGAGGTTCACCAGTGCCTTATAGAGACACGATTTCTAGTCGGCATAATACGGCGAGAACATTTGTCTGCTTGCCTCCTCCGTGACGGCGGCGTCGAACACCCTAGTATAGAACGCACAACCAAATCTGGCGGCCGTTTCCGGGAAAGCGTTGATGGCGAAATCGAGCGCATTGTCCATTGTGTCGAATGCATCAAAACCGCCTAGGGTGTTCGTGGAAATGCCGCTCAGCCAGGTCTTGTTTTGCAATCCCGGCACCAGCTTCAAAGCGTCATTCCTTTCCTGCCAGCTAAACTCCCCAAAAGGTTTTGAAATCTGCAGCTCTGTGTAGACAAAGGCTCCCGGTTTTACTGGCTTTGCAGCACCGAAATGAACCGCTCCCATATCAAGGCTTGCGTCCATGGCGATACCTGCATCAAAAACGCGGGTGTTATGCGCCACGCCGAAAGCCCTTGGCTCGGATGGGAAATAATCCGTCACAAATTTGCCAGCGCTCTCAAGACTGTCAAAAGAGTAGAACCCCCCCAAAGACTGTGTCGCATGTCCCTGTAGCCATGTTTTATTCATAAACCCTGGCTGTCTCTTGATGTCTTCGTTGATCTTCGGCCATGGCGCCTGATCGAAAGGAACAGAGATGGCCACTTCGGTGTAAACAAACGCTTTCGGTGTCATGCTGAAATTTCCCTTTGCGCAGCGGATGGCTGCTTCAAAAGCCGGTCAGCAGCAGCCTTAAGACCCCCATTCCGGAGCCCGGCATTGCCGCGGACTACCCGCTTTATCCCGTCACCATTGACGGTGATTTATCAACTTGCTTTTTGCAAGTTGAACTTATATGCAGCATGAACTTGCTTTTTGCAAGTTAATAATGTTACGCATCTCACATGACGAAGAAAAAGCAGAGTTACGATTCAGGATGCCCAATCGCCTACGGTCTCAGCATCATCGGCGATCAATGGTCACTTCTGATCATTCGGGATTTGGCAATAAAGGGCGCAAGGACATATAGCGCCTTGCTCGATGGCTGGGAGGGCATCTCGACCAACATCCTGGCCCAACGGCTCAAACACCTTGAAGAAAATGGCCTTGTGACCAAGACACGCGATCCAGACAACTGGCGCAGTTTCATCTACGAATTGACACCCAAAGGACGGGATCTGGCACCAGTGTTGGCCGAAATCATATTATGGAGTGGCAAATACAACGCAGCAGACCATGCGATGACAGATACTTTGGAAAAAGTTCGTTCAGACAGGAAGCGCTTCGAAGAAGAAATACGGGCAGGAAGGGTTCCCTAACCTTAATGCCGCGCCGGCACACATCCCGTTCAGCCATTTAAAGCACTCCGGCAGTCACACCTGCTGAAGCCGTGTCTTGTGGGCATGGGAAATGTGCCGCCGCGCGGCGGCATCAGCAGCCTGCGTATCCCCTTTGGCGATTGCATCGACAATGGCCGCATGTTCCTCAAGCGTCTCTCGCCGCTCGGGTGTATCGAGGGTCGTTCCGGCCATCAGGATCAGCGACAAGCGCAAATGGTCGATCTGGTCGACAAGATAGCGGTTGTGGGAAGCAAGGCAGAGGCGGCGGTGAAATTCCCGGTTCGAGCGAACCAAACTGTCCTCATCCGCGATACGCTGCCGATCGGCTGTGACGAGATCCTGCAGAATCTCGACTTCTGGACCAGATGCATGTTTTGCCGCGAGGCCCGCTGCAGTGCCCTCGAGCACTTCACGCATAAAGTAGACTTCATTGATCTGACCATGATCCAGCGTCGGGATAACCATTCCGCGATTAGGCTCATGGACGGCAAGTCCCTGGGCTTCCAGCCGTTTGAGCCCTTCCCGGATGGGAGTGCGCGAGACACCGAATTCCTCAGCAAGATCAGCTTCACGCAAACGGTCGCCAGGCTTGAGTACCCGCTCTTCGATAAGGCTGATCAGCCGTTGGTAGATTTCAGAACCGTTCATGGCCAATGGTCATAACCTATTTTGACTGACGGAACAGCATCTTCGTTCACCGTCCTTTTGGCTGATAAAGCCGGCCGCCTACGACCGGGTTATCTGCACCTGTGGTTTCGGGAAAGCTGGTAGGCAGCCCGGCCAACAAACGCGCGCCAAGAAACGCCATACACTGGGCTTCGAGCGCATCGCCATCAAAACCATATGCGTCAGCTGAAACAACCTCGCCCTGCAGCCGATCCGAAAGCGCTTCCATCATTGTCTTGTTCAAGCGGCCTCCCCCGCACACGAGCCAGAGACGCGGCGTTTTCGGGCATAATTTTTCTGCTCCGGCAACCGCCTCGGCAGTAAAGGCAACAAGGGTCGCCGCCCCATCGTCCAGGGACGTGCCCTCCGGCAGGTCAAGCGAAAAAGCGTTGCGATCAAGTGACTTGGGGCCCCGGCGGCCAAAAAAAGGCTGTTGCAAAGCCCGGGCAAGCCAGGCCTCGTCGGGTTTTCCCCGGGCTGAAATCTCCCCGGATGGATCGAAGTCACCGGCTTGATGCTGACGAATCCAGTCATCGAGAAGAGCATTCCCCGGCCCGATATCAAAGGCAACCAAGGTGCTGCCGTCCACATAGGTCAGATTGGAGACCCCACCGATATTCAGAAAACAGAGCGGTTGTGGCAAATCGATCGAAAGTGCCTGATGATAGACCGGCACGAGAGGCGCTCCCTCGCCACCGGCTGCAATATCCGCCAGACGCAGATCCCCCGCAACCGGAAGACCAAGGGTATCGGCCAATTGCTGGCTGCCACCGAGTTGCACGGTCTCGCCCTGCCCCGGATCATGCCAGACCGTTTGACCATGGAACACGACCAGATCCGGCGACAAGCTGTTCCTGGTCACAAAGGCACTGATTGCTTCAGCATGATCACGGGTGACCAGCTTCGCAATATCCGGCCACTCAGACCTGTGCTTGGGTCCGGAGGCCACCGCCTCAAGGATCGCGGCACGTGTCTCATAGGAATAGGCAATCGTCTCCGACGGTCCGAAACGGGCGACCACACGGCCGTCCGTTTCGATTTCCGCAAGGTCGATGCCATCCGCAGACGTGCCGCTGATGGTGCCGACCACAGTCCACATGATCAGATGGCCTTACCAACAGCTGCGATGCCTGCTTCGGCGATATCGAACATCTCGTTGACCTGCTTTTCGGAGATGATCAAAGGTGGGCAAAATGCCATCGCATCCATCATGTTCCGCGATATCAAACCGAGCTCCTGGAACTCGGCATTGGTTTTTGCGCCAAGTGCTCCGGGCGTCTTCGACAGTTCGTCATGGCCGAGTTCAACAGCTCCGATCAGACCGACACCCCGGGTTTCAGTCACAAGCGGATGCTCTCCCAAGGCATTCAAGCGCTTCAGGAAAACCGGGCTAATATCCCTGACATGGCCGATGAGATCGCGCTCTTCGATGATCTTAAGGTTCTCCAACGCAACGGCTGCAGCAACCGGATGACCGCTGGCGGTGTAGCCATGTCCCCAGACGCCGATCTTGTGACTCTCGTCAGCCACCGGGCCGTAAACCTTCTCGTTGACCAGCAGCGCCGACATCGGGAGGTAGGATGACGACAGCGCCTTGGACAGCGTCATGATGTCCGGCTCAAGGTTATAGGTTTCCGTGCCGAACATATTGCCGGTCCGGCCAAAACCGCAGATGACCTCATCGGCAACAAAGAGGATGTCGTATTTTTTGAGGATCGGCTGAACCGCTTCCCAATAGCCCTCTGGCGGAATGACGACACCGCCAGCACCCATGACCGGCTCCGCAAAAAAGGCTGCAATGGTTTCCGGCCCTTCCGCGAGGATCATGTCCTCCAGATCCTGAGCGCAACGCTTGGCAAACGCCGTTTCGCTCTCACCGTCTTTTTTCATCGAGCGATAATGAGCCCTGGATGTGTGCAGGATATTGGCAATCGGCAGATCAAAGGACCTGTGGTTGTTGGGC
>JBNKOQ010000038.1:0-15223 GCA_050294735.1 Roseibium sp.
CAGATACATTTTGACGCCCCTGTAACCGTTGCAGCGCCTGCAGCTCCGGCGGCGGCACCTGCTGCAGCGGCACCGGCGGCATCCGCTGCACCTGCAGCAAGCGGCCCGCACCCAGGCTCTCTGACCTCTCCGATGGTCGGCACCGCCTACCTGTCCCCGGAACCCGGCGCACGGCCATATGTTCAGGTGGGTGACAAGGTGTCGGAAGGTCAAACGATCCTGATCATTGAAGCCATGAAGACCATGAACCACATTCCGGCGACAAAGGCCGGTACAGTGAAGGAAATTCTTGTTTCCGACGCCCAGCCCGTCGAATTCGGCGAACCGCTTATCATCGTCGAATAAGGACCGCCTCGGCATGTTCTCCAAAGTCCTCATTGCAAACCGCGGCGAAATAGCCCTCCGCATCCTTCGTGCGTGCAAGGAACTCGGCATTTCAACGGTAGCTGTCCATTCCACGGCTGACGCGGATGCCATGCATGTTCGCCTTGCAGACGAAAGCGTTTGCATCGGCCCTCCCGCAGCACGCGACAGCTACCTGAATATCCCGCAGCTTCTGGCCGCCTGTGAAATCACCGGCGCCGATGCTGTCCATCCGGGATATGGCTTCCTCTCGGAGAATGCCAAGTTCGCCGAAATTCTCGAAGCTCACAACATTGTATTCATCGGCCCAACCTCCGAGCATATCCGGATCATGGGCGACAAGATCCAGGCCAAGCAGACCGCCAAAGACCTCGGCATTCCGGTTGTACCGGGCTCCGATGGCGCCGTTGGCCCAGGTGACGATGCGCATGGAATCGCCCGCGAGATCGGTTACCCGGTTCTCGTCAAGGCAGCATCCGGCGGCGGTGGACGCGGCATGAAGGTCGCTGCGACAGAAGCTGATCTCGACAATGCCCTGTCCACAGCCAGGGCAGAAGCGGCGGCGGCATTCGGCGACGATGCGCTTTACATGGAAAAATATCTCGGCAAGCCCCGTCATATCGAGATCCAGGTTCTTGGAGATGGTCAAGGCAACGCCGTTCACCTGGGCGAGCGCGACTGCTCGCTTCAGCGCCGGCATCAGAAGGTTCTTGAAGAAGCCCCTTCCCCCAGCCTCAATGACGAACAGCGCGCTGAAATTGGTGAAGTCGTTGCCAACGCCATGCGTAAGCTGAAGTACCGCGGTGTCGGAACGGTCGAGTTCCTTTATGAGAACGGCGAGTTCTATTTCATCGAAATGAACACCCGTTTGCAGGTGGAACATCCGGTTACCGAGATGATTACCGGGATCGATCTGGTTCATGAACAGATCCGCATTGCAGGCGGCAGCGCTCTCGAAATGTCCCAGGAAGATATTAAGTTCGAGGGCCATGCCATCGAATGCCGTATCAACGCTGAAGATCCGCGGACCTTCATGCCTTCTCCTGGCACAATCACCTATTACCACCCCCCTGGCGGACTTGGTGTTCGTGTCGACAGTGGTGTCTATCAGGGCTACAAGATCCCGCCCTATTACGACAGCTTGATCGGAAAACTGATCGTTCATGGCCGGAACCGTGTGGAGTGCATGATGCGCCTGCGCCGGTGTCTGGATGAGTTTGTTGTCGATGAAATCAAGTCGACCATTCCCCTGTTCCGCGATCTGGTAGACAATCAGGACATAGCCAATGGCCAGTACGACATTCACTGGCTGGAGCATTATCTGGCTGAGAAGTCGGGCTAACTGACCTGAAAAGTGCTGCTATGGCAGAGCACAGTGATGACATCGTTCTGGAAATAACGCCGCAGGTATTGCTGAAAGCCTATGCCTGCGGCCTCTTTCCCATGGCGGAATCAGCAGAGGACGCCGGTCTGTTCTGGCTCGAGCCGGAGCATCGCGGCGTTCTACCGCTCGACAAGTTTCATATTCCCAAAAGATTGAGGCGGACCATCCGGTCCGACCTGTTCGAGATCCGTGTCAGCACCGATTTCGATGCCGTTATCGATTGTTGCGCGGCTTCGGTTCCAGACCGGCCCAAAACCTGGATCAACAAAGAAATCCGGCGGCTCTACGGCGAATTGTTCGAGATGGGGCATTGCCAGACCATCGAGGCTTGGCAGAACGGCCAGCTGGTCGGCGGTCTTTATGGTGTCAACCTGAATGGCGCGTTCTTCGGAGAGAGCATGTTCACGCGGGCCACTGACGCTTCAAAAGTGTGTCTGGCGCATCTCGTCGCCAGAATGATTGCCGGCCGCTATCACCTTCTGGACACCCAGTTTGTCACCGATCACCTGTCGCGCTTCGGCACCATCGAAGTCAGCCGTGAAATCTACAACGGGGAACTGGCCAAGGCCCTGCAGTTGAACAGCGATTTCTTCGCCCTGCCAACAGATGCGAAGGGAGCTGAAGTGCTGGAGCTGCTGGACGCTGGGCCACAGGTATCCGCCTCCTGACGCTGCCTCGAACAGTCTGCAGGTGAACCGCAGGCGCACCGGCACCGACGACGTATCAGCCTTCAAAAGGTTTGGGACGCGGCGCAATCACACCATGGCTGCTGCCATCGTCAGGACCGGCGAGCGGGTCTTCGCCTTCTTCAGCCCCCTCTTGCACAGGAGGCCCGGAATAATTTTCTGGCGGCGGCACGGAGGACGACATCTTGCAATCGGTCAGCCAGACATCATAGACCGGATGTTCAACTGCGTGCAGACCGGGGCTTGCCGCATACATCCAGCCGGAAAAGATGCGCCTTACTTCGTTGTTCAGAGTGATTTCATCGACCTGAACAAAGCCTGTGGTCAGAGGATTTTCGGTTGCCGGACGCGTATGGCAAACACGCGGCGTTACCTGCAAGGCACCGAACTGAACGGTTTCCCCAATATAAACATCGAATGAAATGATACGGCCTGTGATTTTGTCCAGACCGGAGAATACGGCAACCGGATTCTCGATTTTTTCAGCCGATGCAGGAACAAGGCCTGAAACAACGAACGCCAGGCCGCCAAGTGCCCAATACCCTGTGCGGATCAAAGCTTTGTGCTTTCCCGTCATTCTTTTCAAGACCTGCAGCATTGTTTCCCATTTACCTATCCGGCACCGTGACCGGATTCGGATCTAGCATCGGAATAAGGCCCGGAAAAGACAAGTTTCTTTTCCGGGCCTTCCCCATTTCGACTTAGCTGATCTCCGCCAGGCGCCCAAGTGCAACCTGGATTTTCTCCAGCTTGCCCTTGGCTTCCCCGATTTTTTCCTTTTCGCCCGCAACCACTTCTTCGGGCGCCTTGGCCAGGAAGCCGGGATTGGAAAGCTTCTTCTCGACCTTGGAGATTTCAGCTTCCAGCTTGCCCGCATCCTTGGTCAGACGCGCCTTTTCTGCCGCGAGGTCAATAATCCCCGCCAGCGGAATGCAGTACGTGGCCTCACCGACGATGACCTGGGCCGATCCAGCCGGCGCCGTGTCGGCGATGGAGATGTCTTCGGCACGCGCGAGACGCTGGATGGCCGACTCATGCGTTGCGATGCGTGCCTTGGTAACGTCTGCGGCGCCGACCACAACAAGCTGAACCTTGGTCCCCGCCGGGATGTTCATTTCAGACCGGACCGACCGGATTTCGGAAATGAGGCCAACCAGCCAGTTGATCTCATCAGCAGCTGTCTCATCCGCCAAAACGGCCTGCGGCCACTCGGTCAGCACCAGCAGCTTTTCTGCCTTCACACCGGCATCGCCCATGTGCGCCCAAAGTTCTTCGGTCAGGAACGGCATGAACGGGTGCAGGATCTTGAGGATTTCGTCCAGCGCCCAAGCTGCCGTCGCACGGGTTTCGGCCTTGCCCGCTTCGTCATCACCGTTGAACACCGGCTTGGCCAGTTCCAGGAACCAGTCGCAGTAGGTATTCCAAACGAAACGGTAGACAGCACCAGACGCATCATTGAAGCGGTAGGCTTCCAGAGCCTCGGTCACTTCAGCCGCGCACTTGCCCACTTCCGTCGCGATCCAGCGGTTCAGGGTCTGGGTCGTGGTGGATGGATCGAAGCCGGCAACGCGCTGGCATTCATTCATCTCGGCGAAGCGGGCTGCATTCCACAGCTTGGTGGCAAAGCGCTGGCCGCCGTCCGCTGCCTGGTCAGACATGCGCAGGGTCCGGCGCCCCTGGACTTCCTGGCTTGCCAGCGCATAGCGGGTGGCATCGGCACCGTACTGGTCGATCAGTTCGAGCGGATCGAGAACGTTGCCGAGCGACTTCGACATCTTCTTCCCGTTCTTATCGACCACGATCGAGTTGATGTAGACGGTGTGGAACGGCACTTCCTTCATGAAGTGGATGCCCTGCATCATCATCCGGGCGACCCAGAAGAAGATAATGTCGAAGCCAGTGATCAGGACATCGGTCTTGTAGTAGCGCTCCAGCTCCGGCGTCTGGTTCGGCCAGCCAAGGGTCGAGAACGGCCACAGGGCGGAGGAGAACCAGGTGTCAAGCACGTCCTCGTCGCGGGTCAGCGTCTTGCCGCCAGCCATCTCGATGGCCTTTTCCTCGCTCTCGGCGCAGTACTCGTTGCCTTCCTCGTCATACCAGACCGGGATCTGGTGGCCCCACCACAGCTGGCGCGAGATACACCAGGGCTGAATGTCGTTCAGCCAGTTGTAGTAGGTCTTGTCCCAATTGCCCGGAACGAACTTGGTCTCGCCGTCCTGGACCGCCTTGAGCGCCGGAGCGGCAAGGGTCTTGGCGTCGACGAACCACTGGTCGGTCAGCATCGGCTCGATGACCACCTTGGAACGGTCGCCGAAGGGCTGCATGATCTTCTTGGATTCCACCAGCGGCAGGGTTGCCGGGGCCTCATCATCCTCGCCGAGCGGGCGGACGACAGCCTTGCCGGTTGGCGCCCATTCCGGTGCCTGCCCCTTCATCCAGGCAACGTCCGGATGATCGGCCGGGACCATGACGGCTAGGCCTTCAGCGGTGATCTGGTCAATGACATGCTTGCGCGCCTCAAACCGGTCAAGGCCGCGCAGATCATCCGGCACAATGTTAATCAGATCGATCTCGTTGATCGTCATCTCGGCACCGTTGATGATCGCCTGCGCCTTTTCGGCTTCCTCATCATACGGCGCACCATCGGAGCGCATGGCGCCCTTGGTGTCCATCAGGCGGTACATCGGAATCTTGCCGCGCAGCGCAACCTGATAGTCGTTAAAGTCATGCGCGCCGGTGATCTTTACCGCGCCGGACCCGAAGGTCATGTCCGGATATTCATCGGTGATGATCGGGATCAGGCGGCGGTGCTCTTTCGGACCGACCGGGATCTCGCAAAGCTTGCCGACAATCGGCTTGTAGCGTTCGTCATCCGGATGAACCGCGACCGCGCCGTCACCCAGCATGGTTTCCGGGCGGGTTGTTGCGATGGAGATATAGTCGCGGATCTCGCGAAGGGTGACGTTGCCGTCCTCGTCCTTCTCGACATATTCGTAAGTCTCGCCACCCGCCAGCGGGTACTTGAAGTGCCACATGTGGCCGTCGGTCTCGATGTTCTCGACTTCCAGATCCGAGATCGCGGTTTCGAACTTCGGGTCCCAGTTGACCAGGCGCTTGGACTTGTAGATCAGGCCTTCATTATAGAGATCGACGAAAACCTTCAGCACCGCGGCCGACAGGTTCGGCGACATGGTGAATTCGGTCCGGCTCCAGTCGCAGGAGGCGCCAAGGCGGCGCAGCTGACCCAAGATATTGCCTTCGGACTTCCGCTTCTGCTCCCAGACGCGTTCGATGAAGGCCTCCCGGCCCATCTCGCGGCGGCCCGGCTGCTGATTTTCCATCAGTTCGCGCTCAACGACCATCTGAGTCGCGATCCCGGCATGGTCTGTGCCTGGCTGCCACAGGACGTCGAAGCCCTGCATGCGCTTCCAGCGGACGAGAATATCCTGCAGCGTGTTGTTGAGCGCGTGGCCCATATGCAAAGAGCCGGTCACGTTCGGCGGCGGGATCACGATGGTGAAAGCGTCTGCGCCCTCCTTGGCACCCGCGCCAGCCTTGAAGGCACCGGCTTTTTCCCAGGTTTCGTAAATCCGCGGTTCAACGCTCGCCGCATCGTAAATCTTGTCAAGCATATGGAGTTCTCGGGCGTGATTTCTATGTGAAGCCGTGTAAATCGGAAGCCGCAAGCCAAGTCAACAGCAGACACGGCAGAACGGGCCGAATCGACGGCAGGAAAGCATCTGAACATAAAGACGCCGCCCTGAGGCGGCGTCTGCAACAAACCGGATTAAGGAGCGTCTTCAGCGTCTGCGCGTGACCCGCTGAATTTCCTTTTGGATCATCTGCTCCACCATGCCGGGCAAATTCTGATCCAGCCAAGCCTTCAACATCGGGCGCAGCATCTCCCGGACCAATTCTTCAATCGTTTGCGCCTGTCCACCGACAAACATGTTCGACAAGTTGTCAAATGCCGCGTGAACGGCCGCGTTGGTCATGTCGGACGTCAGCGGATCATCATTCTTTACATCCGGAAGATCCCGATCCGGGACAGGTTCGGTCGCAATGCTCGCTTTTGGCGGCGCTGGCGGTGGCGGCACCGCCGCAGCCATCATGTCTTCTTCAGGATCGCTTTGCTCGACAAAGGCTATATCGCCGTCGTCAGCCTCAAGCTCATCCGGCATCCCCCCGACCATGTCGATAGGATCTTCACTGGTGGAAACATCATCTTCCGAGAGAGCAAGATCTTCGGTCAGCTCGAGAACATCGATCTCTTCGTCTTGCTCTTCTTCTGCAGCAGCCTCCGCCATGACGGCGGCCATATCATCATCGGCCTCCGCCTCGGCGAGGTCATCCTCTGCATCATCCATGTCGAAGAGCTTGTCCAGGTCGTCCTGGGACATTTCGGACGCATCACCCATATCGTCAGCTGCCTCGATCTCAACGGGGTTGTCTTCAAGCGCCGCATCCGCGTCGCTCGCTTCGCCTTCATTGGCCTGGGTATCTTCATCGGATATGATCCGGCGTATCGATGCGAGGATCTCCTCCATCGACGGCTCTTCGGCCTGACTCGCCTGCGCCATGACTACCCCCAGTACTGATCGGCTACGCTACCGAATCGCCAACAGCAAAACTGAACGATTCGTTAACCGAAATTATAAAGGCGCCAAAGGGCAAGCGAAAAGCGAAGCGGCCAATAGACTTCGCCTTATCCCCTGTAAGGTGGTCTCTGGGCATTAAAAAAGAGATAAAATAGCCCGACGGATTCCACGGGGCTCAGTGCAAACGCGTTATGAAACAGTACCCGGTTCAGGCTTTTGGTCCGGTTTCCGCCCAATCAGCGCCCATCGGGTGTCCGAAGGCCAAACCATTTGTCACGGACAGCCTTGTAATGTTCGGTTGGCTGATATTTCACCACCGACAGGCTCAAAGTATCTGCATCCAGACGTCCAATCGCCGACACCAGCTGGTACCCGCCAACAATGCGGTTGCGCTGTGCCGTTACCAGATTAACTCTCTGATTGACCAGCTCACGCTGCGCATCCAGAACATCCAATGTGGTTCGCTGACCGACACGCTGCTCTTCGATAACACCTTCAAGGGCCAGCTTCTGTGCCTCGACAGCGGCACGAGCCGCACTGATGGAGGCTTCCGCCGCTTGATAGACGCCCCAGGCGGAGATCACATTGGCCCGCACCTGATCCCGCGTGACATCCAGCTGCAAGCGCGTCTGACCCAACTCTTCCTTCGACTGCCGTACCCGTGAACTGACAGAACCCGCCTGATAGATCGGAATGCTGACACGCCCCACAATACTCGCGGCGTCTTGCTGACTGATCGAGCTGGACGGATTCCAGCTTCGGCTGGCGCTGCCTACAACGGAAACCGTCGGCAGCAGTTCCCCTTCGATCGCTTTTGAGCTGAAAATTGCAGCGTCGACCAGATGCTGCGCTTGACGGATCAACGGCTGTGAATCTTCACTAATCCGCAGGGCTTCATCAATAGACTTCGGAACCAGAAGACCTATTGTCGTGTCAGCAGACAAATTCTTGGCTTCATTTCCGACAATCTGTCGGTAGACGGCACGACTCGTATTCAGATTGGCGAGAGCTGTATTGAGATTGGCTTGGGCCTCAGCACGCCGCGCATCAGCCTGAGAAACGTCAGTCCGTGTGCCTTCGCCAACTTCGAAACGGTCTTTCGCCGCACGAACCTGTTCAGTCAGGAACTGCAGGTCACTCCGCTGCAGGGACACCAGGGCAGTGTCCCTGATCACATCAACGTAGGACTGCGCTGCTGCGAGCAGAACATCCTGCGCTGTCGAATTCAGGCTTTCGCGCTGCGCGCGGACAATCGCTTCCGCCTGACGCGTCGAATTGACTGTTCTAAAACCGCGAAACAAAGCCTGGCTGATGGATAGTGAGATCGAAGCATTGTTGCGGTAGGATCCGCTGTTCAAACCGGCACCAAATTCCGAGTTCGAGTAGCTTCGACCACCCTCTATCGCTGCGGAAACAGTTGGTCGCCATCCGGCAAGAGCCTGAGGCACATTTTCATCAACACCGCGAAGGGCCGCCCGAGCAGCATTCAGCGACGGATTGTTCGAATAGGCAAGGGCCAAGGCTTCCTTGATGGTTTCAGCTTCCGAAGAAGTCACCGCACCCACCAAAAATAAAGTAAAAAGTGCGGTTTTCATCGTTTTCTGCATAACCAATTGGTACTCCTTCGGACCTTGCCCATACTATCCCGCAGCTTAGGTAAACTGGCCAGTACCATTAGGCAAGTTAGCGGCTGCTTTTTTCGATTAAAAGGAAGCACTGCGGCAGGAAAGACACATTATCGCCGAGGTAACCCACATTTAAGGTAGCTCATCCAAAAGGCAATGCCCCGGAGCCTCCATCAAAATACGAATTCAGCCGCCTTCTCAAAGCCCGGCAGAAGAGCTGTGGATGCATTGAAGCCGAAACGCGATGCAACCACACCGCCGGAGTTCTGATAGACCCGCGCCATTGCGGCACCACCCTGCCCGACGATCACGACCAGCCGCGCGTCAGCCTTCAACTGACCCAGCAGCGTGTCCGGCACCTCCTCAACGGCACCATCGATGACGATGACATCATAAGGCCCTTCGGACGCACAGCCTTCCGTCAGCCGGCCCTCGATCACCGCTGCGTTTTCAATACCGAGGTCAATGAGCACCTCCCCGGCACTGGCAGCCAGATCGGCGTCTTCTTCCACGGCGACCACGGAAGCTACCAGGCGGGACAAGACCGCGGCGCTATAGCCTGAACCGGCCCCAACAACCAGAACCACATCGGATTCGCGCACCCCGGCCATCTGGATAAGCTTACCGAAAACGTGAGGTTTCATCAGGAAGCGCGTCGCCGCGGAGTTCACCGGCAATTCTTCGTCGATATAGGCAATGGCCTGCTTGGACGCCGGAACGAACCTTTCGCGGGGCACCCACTCCATGGCATCAAGGATCCGGTGATCCGTCACATCATTGGTACGCAACTGGTTGTCCACCATTTTGCGGCGGGACTGTGCAAAGTCAGTCATCTCGACCCTCTTCCTCGGTAACGGCCTCTCGTACCTTGGTTCATTAGCGAGTGGCGCGGCGGCTGACAAGCGCTTGATGCCGCCATTCCCCGATCCAGAACCATGATATCATCCACACCCTTGTCATTTTCCCGTAAAACAGCCATTGAGCTTTTTCAACGCCTCTGGTAATCACCTCGGCCATCGGTTGGCGCAACACCACGCGCTCGGTCGGTTTCAGTCTTTGTTTTCAACGAAGCATCAGGATGGCCTCTTGGCGGAGTGGTGACGCAGCGGATTGCAAATCCGTGTACGCCGGTTCGATTCCGGCAGAGGCCTCCAACCTTCCCCTGTACATCGTCAAATACCGTTGTCATCGATCAGGAATGGCCAGATCATCCGCCGTTCCTCGGCCTTTATCCATTTCCAGTAATGGAAACAGACGTTTCATCCCCAAACGATGCCGTTATCTGAGCTGTACTCTTGCCAGTCAGTTCGCGTAGAAATTCAAAAATCGCAAAGCGGGGATGAAATATGCTGCATGGTGGTGATCTGGCGGAAGCCATTGAACGGTTTGGAGGCTCTGAAGCCGATTGGCTGGACCTGTCGACCGGCATCAACCCCCATGCCTATCCTCTTCCTGACGACCTGCCCCTTAGCAGCTGGCGCAAGCTTCCAGGACAAGCTGCCATGGACCGGCTGATCGGAGCAGCGCGGAAAGCCTATGGCTGCCCGGATGCCCTCGCCCTGATTGCCGCCCCTGGCACGCAAGCGCTGATTTCCCAGATCCCCCACCTGCTTCCAGACGGCCTTGTCGCCTTATGCGGCCCGACATATGCCAGCCACGCGGCCGCCTTTGCCCGCGCAGGCAGGCCTGTGGACGAATTCAGTTCACCATACGCGCTGCCGGACCGGGCGAAATATGTCGTCATCGTCAATCCGAACAATCCGGACGGGCGGCTGACAGATCCCACAACGCTGCTTTCCATCGCCAGCGAACTGACTGACCGGGGTGGAGCGCTGATACTCGACGAAGCCTTCGCCGACGTCATGCCCGGATCGAGCCTGCTGCCGCATGTGACGAATGAGAATGTTCTGATCCTCAGATCTTTCGGCAAGTTCTACGGGCTCGCGGGCCTGCGTCTCGGGTTCCTCGCCGGGCAGCCGGATGTCGTCCGGAAAATGGCCGGCCGTCTTGACAGCTGGCCCGTCAGCGGCCCGGCACTGGAGATCGGCAGAACCGCTTTGTCGGACGATAACTGGCGTCAAACCATGACCCGCCGGCTTGCCGATGACATGGCAGACTTGACCATCTGCCTTGGCGAACAGGGGTTGGGTGTCTTCGGCGGCACACCGCTTTACGCACTCGCCGGCCACTCCGACGCCCACGCTCTGCACACAGCGCTTGCCCGCAGACACATCTGGACCCGTGTTTTCGACTATGCGCCAACCTGGATTCGCATTGGCCTTCCCGGCTCTCAGGCGGGCCTGGACCGCTTGGCCGAGGCCCTTGCCGCTTCGATGCGGGGTCTCTAAAGCAGTGTGATGCTGTTTTATCCCGATGCCCTTCTGCTGTTGTTTGCTGCAATCGTTCTGGACGGCGTTTTCGGCGATCCGGATTTTCTGTGGCGCCGTTTCCCGCACCCGGTCGTCTGGATAGGCAAATGCATTGCGGTCCTCGATATCCGTTTAAACCGGACCGGTCTCACCGCCGGACAACGCAAAGCGGGCGGTGTCGCAACCCTCATTATTCTCGTAGCCGCCAGTCTTGCCGCCGGCATGATCCTGCACTGGCTTTTCAAGCTACTCCCCTTCGGTGGTATTTTCACGGCTTTGCTGGCCAGCGTCCTGATTGCTCAAAAGAGCCTTTATCAGCATGTCGCCGCAGTCCGCGACGGGCTCCTCTCCCAAGGGCTTGAGGGCGGACGGCGGGCGGTGGCGATGATCGTCGGGCGGGATCCGCAACAACTGGACGAAGCCGGCGTTTCCCGGGCAGCTATTGAATCCTGCGCCGAGAATTTTTCCGATGGCGTCGTCGCCCCCATCTTCTGGTTCGCCATGCTCGGCCTGCCGGGGCTCATTGCCTACAAGGCGGTCAACACCGCGGATTCGATGATCGGCCACAAGACAGACATCTACGGGGACTTCGGCTGGGCTTCCGCCCGGTTCGACGACCTGATCAACCTTCCAGCTTCTCGCCTTTCCGGTCTCCTCTTCATCCTGTCCGCCCCTCTTGCGGGCGGCTCGCCGAAAAAAGCGTTTCAGGCCGTCCTCAAGGACGCAAAAAAACACCGCTCACCCAATGCAGGCTGGCCGGAGGCCGCCATGGCCGGAGCGCTCGGCCTTGCTCTTGCCGGACCTCGTGTTTACCCTGGTTACACAGTCAACGATCCCTTCATGAACCAAGGTGGGCGCGCGGCTGCAAGCGCCGCAGACATAACGCGCGCCTTGAGAATTTTGCTTTGCGCTTGCGTGATGCTCGCTTTGCTGGTTCTCATAGGGGCACTCTGGGCGGGATCCCCCGTCGAACCGATGACAATCTGACCGGGTTTTTAAATGCTTCCCTTTTCCGCTGCTGCCGAGAACAACAAGCGTCCCATCCTTGAAAAACTCCGTGAGGCCTTTGCAAAGACCAGCCGTGTTCTGGAAATTTCCAGTGGCACCGGCCAGCATGCGGTGTTCTTTGCCGAGAAGTTGCCGCATCTGGACTGGCGTCCTAGCGATCTGGAGGAGCACCTGCCCTCACTGGAGCAGCGTATCGTCGAGGCCGATGCCGAGCTCGACAACCTGCTGGCGCCCATAGAACTGGATATCGCCGACCTGCCCTGGCCTGTCTCCGCCAGCGATTACGAAGATGCCTATGACGGGATCTTCAGCTCGAATTCCCTGCACATCGTCTCATGGCCCTTGGTCGAAGCCTTCTTCGAAGGTGTCGGGGAAACCCTCGCCCCCGGCGGCACGCTGTGCGTCTACGGCCCCTTCAAATATGGGGGCAAATTCACCACTCCAAGCAATGAAGCCTTTGACAAAAGCCTCAAGGAAAAGGATCCGGAAAGCGGCATCCGCGACTTCGAGGCAGTCAATGAACTGGCGGAAAAGATCGGCCTGAAGCTCATCGCCGATCATGCTATGCCGGCAAACAACCAGCTTCTGGTGTGGACTCGGAGCTAGTTGCTAGTTGGCGGGACGGGACAAACCAGTGCTTTGGCCAGTGTCTTTGGGACCTGCCTGACAAACAGACAGGCCTCACCGTGCCCGCGCGATCTGCAGCAGCTTTCCGACATCCATCGATGTCTCCAGATGCCTCGCGAGATCGTCGAGCACAGCGTCGATGGTTTGGTCATAGGCCAGACCCGACACAGCGCCGAAACCTTTCAGATAGGCCTTGCGGAAGGCATCGTCGGTGAAGAGGCCATGCAGATAAGTGCCGCAAACGCGGCCATCCGCTGAAGTCGCGCCATCGAGCTTTGGCGTTCCCGATCCGTCCCGGATATGCAGCAGTGGCCGGGCACAGTCCGCACCGGCCGTCCGGCCGATGTGGATCTCGTAACCGGAAACATCCGCGCCGGTCGGCAGATGCTTTCCCGTTGCCTTGACCAGCGATTTATCCGGCGTCAGCACAGTCTCCACCTCCAGCAGCCCCAGGCCTTCCGTCGCTCCAGGCGCACCTTCAACGCCATCCGGATCGGAAATGCTCCGGCCGAGCATCTGATATCCGCCGCAGATACCGAGAATATGCCCGCCGCGCCGGTGATGGGCTTTCAGATCGATATCCCAGCCCTGAGCCCTGAAAAACGCCAGATCTCCAACCGTCGACTTGGACCCGGGCAGAAGAACCACATCCGCGTCTCCCGGCAAGGGGGACCCCGGCTGCACCAGTTCCAGCGTGACGCCCTCTTCCAGGCGCAAAGGGTCCAAATCATCAAAATTGGCGATTCTGGAGATGACCGGAACGGCAATTTTAACCGGGCCGTCTCCCGTTCCCTCGGTAAGCCCGAGCGCATCTTCCGCCGGCAGCTTCGAGGCATCGGCGAACCACGGCACGACGCCCAGCCCCGGCCAGCCTGTCCGGCGTTCGATCTGGGCCACGCCTTCAGAGAAAAGACTTGTATCACCGCGGAACCGGTTGACGAAAAAGCCCCTGATCCGCGCCCTCTCATCCGGCTCAAGCACAGCATGTGTGCCAACCAGCGAAGCGATCACCCCGCCCCGGTCGATATCACCGCACAGAACAACCGGAAGGTCCGCCGCTTCGGCGAACCCCATGTTGGCAATATCACCAGAGCGCAGATTGATTTCGGCCGGGCTGCCGGCGCCTTCAACGAAAACCAGATCCGCATCGGATTCAATTTCTGAGAAACTCTCCAGAACTCTTGGAAGCAATTCAGCTTTCTGCTTTCCATATTCACGGGCTTTCAAGGTTCCGAACCGTTTTCCTTGAACGATAACCTGCGCGCCCGTATCCGTTTCAGGCTTGAGCAGAACCGGGTTCATATGCACGCTCAAGGGCACACGGCAGCCCATTGCCTGGAGCGCCTGCGCCCGGCCGATCTCGCCGCCATCGGCGGTCACCGCCGCATTGTTCGACATGTTCTGGGATTTGAACGGCGCCACTTTCAGGCCACGGCGCACAAAGGCCCGCGCCAGCCCGGCAACAAGGAGAGATTTCCCGACATTGCTGCCGGTGCCCTGGATCATCAGGGCTGGTGTCTTGCAGCTCATTCAACGCCCTCTTCAGGATCCGCGCCATAAGGCCGGAACTCTGCCGGTACCGGCAATCTGGCGAGGTGAAGCTCCAGCAGCAAACGTATGCTGGGCCGGACGGCAAAAAGGACCGAGCCAATGACGAACAGCCAGGTGCCGGCGTAGGTCAGGCTCTCATAGAAAAAGAAAACACTGCCCACGATGAAAGTGACCGCCGCCATAAACTCCACGACGGTTCGCCCGAACTCGTACCGCCGGACCAATTGCTCATGCGAGGGCGTGGCCGATCGCACACTTTCATCGAATAATTTCATAAAGGCTCCTGATCATTCATTCGCACGTCAGCGCTAAAACCGTTATTTCCCGGGCGGTTCTATGGCGCAAGGCGCTTTCGCAGCGGTTGCGCGGTCAACTTCCGCCACGGGGCGGCAGGCCCGTTCTTCTCGTATCCTCTCGCGAGATAGAACGCGAGCGCGGTGCGTGTGCTTTCAAGCCTGACTTCGGGACAGCCGGATTTCAGAAACCGTCGTTCGAGTTCTAGAAGGAGCGCCGTGCTCACTCCGGAAAACCGCATCTCGGGTGCAACATAGTTGAGGAGGACCGTTCCGTCCGGCGCAGCCGCGCCCGCGCAGGCAACACCTCCGTCAGGCGCAAGCGCCGTTAGCATGATCCCCGGCGCGGTAATCCACTTGCACACATTCTCAGCGGTCTTGTTCGCCGACCATGCGGCGATCATCTCCTCGTCCCCACCGTGATCGGCGGCGCATAGATCGCGAATAGACCGGCGGAGCATGTCCGCGATGGCCTCCGCTTCTTCCTCCCGAGCCTCACGAACCAAAACCACGCCGTTCGCATCCCCGCTTAAAACTCGATCCCTTCCTGCGGCTTCACGCCGGAACGGAACGGGTGCTTTATCTGTGTCATATCCGTGACGAGATCGGCGATCTCGATCAGTTCCTCCTTGGCGTTGCGCCCGGTGAGCACGACATGGGTCATCGGCGGCTTGTGCTCTGTCAGGAAGGCGACCACCTCGGCGATGTCGATGTAGTCA